>NZ_JAPZSR010000393.1:0-8996 GCF_027531875.1 Microcystis sp. LE19-84.1B
GGTGATTGTTCTGCTTTATTTTTCGACTTTTCTAGTCGCAAATATTTTCTGAGATTAGAGGTTTGCCAACCAAAGCGAGTATGGACTGTTGCCAATTGAGACAGTTGCTCAATAGCCCATTTTTGTCCGAGCATAACCGGCGAGAAACCTTTTCCAGACTTAGCCCCTTTTCTACCTGAAGTTAAATCAACATCGGCTTTGACATACTCAAAGTAAATATCGGTAATTGGATAGATTTTGGTTAGTTCCGAAACGACTCGAAGTTCAAGTTGACGATTAGCTCTGATTGAGGGAGCTAATTTTCCTTGTCTTCTATTTGAGAATCGCTTTTGTCGATGCGCTCTTAGACTAAAAGGAAGTTGGCGGTTAATCCGTCTTTTTCTACGTCCTCTTCGCATTAACCGTCTATTGTCTAGGCGCTCTCTTACTCGTTTAAAAGGAAGTTCTAAGTGAGCCTTCCAAAGAGTAAAAAGAGAGGATTGAACGCCAATTCCAGAGAATAATTTACCCGGGTCAATACCAATGGCAATCGGTTGGGTTTTGTTATCGGAAGGTTCAGTGGTTAGCTGGACATAGAAAATATCTAAGTCGTTGAATTTACCGATAGCTTTTCCTTCTTTAATCCATCGTCTGGCCCGACTGGGTTTGGTGGGCATTAACGGTTTTCCGTCTTTTGAGATAACAGGAACTCTTGCCATGGAGATAATCCTTAAGAGTGAAGTTAATGTCCCTTACCGCAACACAATCAAGATGTCTTGTCTAACAACGCTTTACCAATAAAGCTTAGAGAGAATCCGAACTAGGGAAGTATTCGGAGGTCTGGGCCAGATTGTGTCTCGATGCGGTAGTCTCTACTTGCGGCGCCTAAATTGGTCTAGGCAAGCCCCGTCGCTTTTAGGGCGGGGTTAGTGACAACTATTCCTTGCCTCCTGTACCTTTTGCTGCTAAATACTGATACATTTGCCAGCGCGTATCCACATCTGCTTGTGCTTCTTTGAGCAGACGTTTAGCTTCCTCCGGCTTACTGGTGGCCAACATCTTAAAGCGATTCTCCGAGTAGAGAGTTTGCGCTACGGTAAGCTTAGGCGCACGGCTGTCCAATTGTAGGGGATTTTTGCCTTCTTTAGCTAAATCGGGATGATAACGGTACATTAACCAGCGACCGCTTTCCACCACTTCTTTTTGATGGTTCATGGCGGTGGTCATGTTGATCCCGTGAGCAATACAGTGAGAATAGGCGATAATTAACGATGGCCCGTTATAAGCTTCCGCTTCTAGGAAAGCTTTGATAGTTTGCTCGTTTTTTGCCCCCATAGCCACGCTGGCCACATAGACATTACCGTAGGTCATGGCCATTAAACCGAGGTCTTTTTTCGGTCCCGGTTTGCCACCAGAAGCAAATTTAGCTACGGCGGCGCGAGGAGTAGCTTTCGAGGCTTGTCCGCCAGTATTCGAGTAAACTTCCGTATCCATGACCAAAATATTCACATTGCGACCACTGGCTAAAACGTGATCTAAGCCACCATAACCGATGTCGTAGGCCCAACCGTCACCCCCGACAATCCAGACGCTTTTCTTGACCAGATAATCGGCCACGGATAACAACATTTTCACCTGCGTGGTCGGGGTTAATTGCCCTAAACGGGATTTTAAGGACTCTACCCGTTGCCGTTGTTCGTAAATTTCCGCTTCATCGACTTGGTGACAATTGAGAATATCTGCCGCTAGACTTTCTCCGATTTCACTAGCGAGGGTTGCTAACAGTTCGGCGGCAAATTCTGCCTGTTTATCGATGGAAACCCGGAATCCTAAGCCAAATTCGGCATTGTCTTCAAAGAGGGAATTCGACCAAGCTGGACCGCGACCTTCGGCGTTAACTGCCCAGGGTGTTGTCGGTAAATTACCTCCGTAGATAGATGAACAACCGGTGGCATTAGCCACTATCATGCGATCGCCAAATAGCTGACTGACTAATTTAACGTAGGGAGTCTCACCACAACCGGCACAAGCACCGGAAAACTCAAAGAGAGGTTCCTGCATTTGCTGATGGTTAATTTTGTTGAGATTTAGGCTTAATCGGTCTGGATTAGGCAAATTAAGGAAGAAATCCCAGTTAACTCGTTCCTGTTCCCGCAGGGGCAATTGGGGAGCCATATTAATGGCTCTTAGACGCGGTTGCGATTTGTTTTTAGCGGGGCAAACATCAACGCAAAGACCGCAACCGGTACAATCTTCGGCGGCCACTTGGATGGTGAATTTTAGCCCTTTCCAGTCGTGATCCTTGGCATTAGCGACTTTAAAGGTTTCCGGGGCCGTGGCTAATTCGGCCTCATCATAGACTTTCGAGCGAATAACGGCGTGGGGACAAACAAGAACGCATTTTCCGCACTGAACACAGACATCTGCATCCCAAACGGGGATTTCTTGGGCAATATTGCGTTTTTCCCATTGGCTAGTGGCGGTGGGATAGGTCCCATCGTTGGGAAGGGCGCTAACGGGCAATTCCTCCCCGTGACGGGCGATAATTTTGCCGAGGACTTCTCGGACGAAAGCGGGTGCGGTGTCGGGAATTGGGGGTCTTAATTCAAAAGCTTCAGGGGTGACAGTGGCGGGAATTGGCACTTGATAGAGGTGTTCTAGGGCAGAATCCACGGCTTTAATGTTCATCTGCACGATTTCTTCGCCTTTCTTGCCGTAGGTCTTGCGGATGGCTTTTTTGATTTGTGCGATCGCCTCTTCCCGAGACAAAACCCCCGCTAGAGCAAAGAAACACACCTGCATCACGGTATTAATCCGGCTGCCCATCCCCGCTTCTTTGGCCACTTGAGTGGCATTAATCGTATAAACTTGCAGATTTTTGTCGATGATAGTTTGCTGGAGATGGCGGGGTAGGTGACTAAATAGCTCCTCTGGTGGATAGGGACTATTGAGGAGAAAAATTGAGTTCGGTTTAGCGGTTTCTAGCAGGTCAAATTGTTCGATAAATTCCCACTGATGACAGGCGATAAAGTTAGCATCGGTGATTAAATAGGTAGAGCGAATCGGCTCCGGTCCAAAGCGTAGGTGAGAAACGGTGACGGAGCCAGATTTTTTGGAATCATAGACGAAATAACCCTGGGCATAATTATCAGTATCTTCACCGATAATTTTAATTGAGTTTTTGTTAGCTCCCACCGTACCATCGGAACCTAAACCGTAGAAAACCGCCCGCACTACTTTGTCTGGTTCAGTGGAAAAACTGTGGTCATATTCCAGACTGGAAAAGGTGAGATCATCAACGATACCAATAGTGAAGTGATTTTTCGGTTTGTCGAGACTTAAGTTATCAAATATACCAGCAACCATGGCTGGAGTAAATTCTTTGGAAGATAAACCGTAGCGTCCTCCGACAATTTTCGGCAGCTTACCTTCGTACTCCTCCATAAAGGCATTTACCACGTCTAAATATAGCGGATCGCCCCCGGCACCGGGTTCTTTACAGCGATCTAAAACGGCTATTTTTTTCACTGTGGTGGGCAAAGCTGCCAGTAATTTGTCGGCGGCAAAAGGACGATAAAGACGAACTTTTAAAACCCCAACTTTAGCCCCATTTTGATTGAGATAATCCACGGTTTCATGGACGGTTTCCCCTCCCGATCCCATTAAAATAATCACTCTTTCGGCATCGGGCGCACCGTGGTATTCATAAAGATGGTATTGCCGTCCTGTTAATTGGGCAAAACGATCCATAATTTTTTGGGCGATATCGGGACAAGCATGATAGAAAGGATTGACGCTTTCCCTTGCCTGGAAATAAACATCGGGATTTTGTGCTGTGCCTCGTAACACCGGTCGATCGGGAGTTAAAGCTCTTTGACGATGGGCAATAATTAGGTCTTCATCTATCAGTTCTTTGAGAGTTTCATCGCTAATTAATTCGACTTTTTGCACCTCATGACTGGTACGAAAACCATCAAAAAAGTGCAGAAAAGGAAGCCGCGTTTCTAGGGTGGTAGCTGTGGCGATTGCTGCCAGATCATGAGCTTCTTGAACGGAATTAGCTGCTAACATAGCCCACCCTGTACTTCTGGCAGACATAACATCACTATGATCCCCAAAAATTGACAACCCTTGGGCTGCTAAAGCACGGGCCGCCACATGGACCACTGAAGAGGTTAATTCCCCCGCAATTTTGTAGAAGTTGGGGAGCATTAATAATAATCCCTGGGAGGAAGTGAAAGTAGTAGTTAAAGAGCCTGTTTGTAGCGCTCCGTGCAGGGTTCCCGCTGCCCCACCTTCGCTCTGCATTTCGATTACGGAAGGAATGGTTCCCCAGAGATTAGCTCTGCGTTCGGCGGCCCAACTATCAGACCATTCACCCATAGGCGAGGAGGGAGTGATAGGATAAATAGCGATCACTTCACTGAGACGATAGGCAACGCGTGCAACAGCTTCGTTACCATCTATTGTTGCATAGGTTTTTGTGGTCATGTGTTCCCCTTAGTTTTTACGATATTTGTCGGGATTTTAAGTTTTTTTACGGCTCAATTTCGCACTAAATATCCTCTCGTTTCCCTGACAACCGAAGGACTTTCTTGAGCGTCGCTTTTGACTCCCTATCTACTATTGGACGCTTACGGCAGACAGGCTTAAGTAGAGCAATTTTTCTGTCTCCACCTCGATCATTATCCAGATTCTCGGCTTTCTAGCAATTCGTTATTTTTTCTTAATACGCTGCTGAGTTTGCCCGCAACCGACCCTGGTATTAATTAATATTCAGAATTGAGATAAAAATTAATGATACTTTTTTTAAAAAAGTGCTAGGTCAGAAGATAAGCTGTTGACTATCTAAATTACTCATTAAGACTGTCTATGAGCAGGGAGAAGGAATTATGAATTATTAATTATGAAGTGGGGAGAAGGGAGACTTTTCAGTTATCAGTGAACAGTAATCAGTAATCAGTGAACCGATACGGCCTTTCTCGTAAAGGTGAAGCACAGATTAACCCTTGCTAATCAAGTATTGTAGCCGCAAGAACGAACCTCATCTATCTGAGAAACGCTGTAACTCGCATCTGATAACTGATAAGGGACTTGCGCTTTGATAATGTACCTTTTGGGCGAACGCAGTCCGCCCCTACATTGTGGACAAAATCCGTTACTGTAGGGGCGCAAAGCTTGCGCCCTCCGATCGATTGGGATATTATTCCCAAGCAAGTCCCTAACTGATAACTGATTCAAGGCTGTCTCGGAGTCTCCTAACCAAGCACGACAATTTTTGATTTTCGCAAGAGATCTAATAATCAGTTGATTTAGTCGGCCGATGAAGTTAAGATGTACTAGGTTAAACACAAATGAACTAAAGTACAAATTATCTTAACCCAAGGATAGGAAAATAGATCATGACTAACCTCGAATCCCTTACTCAAGCGCAACAGGAGTTGTACGACTGGCTAATTGAGTACATTCGCACTACTCAGCACGCCCCTTCCATCCGGCAAATGATGCGAGCGATGAATTTACGCTCTCCCGCACCGATTCAAAGCCGTTTAGAACGTTTACGCACCAAAGGCTATATTGATTGGACAGAAGGAAAAGCACGCACCCTGCGGATTCTCAAACAACCAGTGCAAGGTTTACCAGTTCTAGGCGCGATCGCTGCTGGTGGTTTAGTGGAACCCTTCACCGATGTGGAAGAAAAACTCGATCTTTCTAACCTGTTGCAACGCAGCCAAGACTGTTATGCCCTGCGCGTTTCCGGAGACAGTATGATCGAGGATCATATTGCCGATGGGGATCTGGTGATTATGCGTTCTCTCACGGGTAATGAAGCGGTGTCCAATGGAGAAATCGTCGCCGCCAGAGTCGAAGGCCACGGCACTACTTTAAAACGTTTCTACCAAGAAGGCGAAATCATCACTCTCCAACCCTCCAATCAAAAATATCAACCAATTACAGCCAATACTGAACAAGTACAAGTGCAAGGGGTTTTGGTTGGTGTTTGGCGCGGTTATTAGCCAAAACTGGGGCGCACTTAAGCGCCCCGATCATTTTTCCTCTCCTTGCTCCAGGAAAAGAATCGGGTGGGCCAACTAGGATAATATAAGGGTTTCAGCCTATCCCGAACTCAGGTGTTTTAACTTTTATGCCCAAAAAACAGAAGTATCCCCATCTCTTGGG
Organism: Microcystis sp. LE19-84.1B; assembly: GCF_027531875.1. Lineage (NCBI taxonomy): Bacteria > Bacillati > Cyanobacteriota > Cyanophyceae > Chroococcales > Microcystaceae > Microcystis > Microcystis sp. LE19-84.1B. The sequence continues at coordinate 6,160 of NZ_JAPZSR010000393.1, forward strand.
ATCAAAATGGACGGCAAAACAAAAAACATGGGGCTGGCGACATTTTCAAGTGGTCAATCGTCAAAATCGCGGTCAATGGGTTTTTGCCGAATTAGTCGCTTCCTGCGATCCGACTGTCCGCTTCTGGATTAATGCTAAACAGTTGCAAGACGCGAATCTCTGGCAATCCGGTTGGCAAACCCTAACAGAAATGAACCAACCCGACAGCGCCGACGAGATTATTGTTAATTAAATGCAGTACAGCCTACGGACTTGCGCTTTGATAATGTACCTTTTGGGCGAACGCAGTTCGCCCCTACATTGTGGACAAAATCCGTTACTGTAGGGGCGCAAAGCTTGCGCCCTCCGATCGATTGGGATATTATTCCCACGCAAGTCCCCTATTACTGTTCCATAAAGGTCCGCACCGTGCCATCAGAACCAAGAACTAGACGCAATTGAGGATTACCAGAGATATCGAGGGGAGAAACGAAAGGTTGATTGAGCAGGGGCATATTAGTGCGATCGAGATAGATTTTCGCCGCCTGTCCCAGGGGAATAATCTGTTTTAGGGAACCATCCTGATTTAAGACCAAACGGTACTCTAGAGTATGCTTGAGACTTTCCGGCGGTTGCCAACGGGATTGAAAATATTCTCTGGTTTCTGCCACTTGGGGAATTGTATCTAGTAAGTTCGTCTCTGGGGCTTTAGCGGTACTTGTGGGCGGTTTGGGGTCTAAATTGACATTTTCGGGGTTAACAGGGCTTAGAGGCGGTAAATTGGGCAATTTTGGCGGTGCTGGAGTCGGATTCATCGTGGTGGGGGGAATATTTGCTAGTGCATTTGTACCCTGAGCGCTGGTGACGGGGGGGGCAGTAATCGGGATGTTCTGATTATTCGGTTCAATTACGATCGCCGTGCCGCCGGGACGCGAACCCGTGACTGGTGGCGGCGGTAAAGTGGACGGCGGAATCACTAGGGGGACGCTAGAGGGACGAACTGGGGCTGGAACGGTTGCCACGGGGGGCGGTGGCGGTAAAGGGGTTTTATTGCCCAAATTTGCCGGTAACTGCGGGTTTGGGGCGGCTGTTCCCGTGGGGGGTAAAGGCAGCGTTGGCAAGGGTTGGGGAATCCTGGCGCTATTGGGATCGGTGGTTAAATCATTGTTGGTTAGTTCTTGCTGTTGATAAAATGCGATCGCTATTCCCCCGATAGTTATTAGGGCTGAGGCGATTAATCCCGTCCAGATCAGGGTATTCTTTCGAGTTTTCTGGCGAATTAAAGGGGGTATTAGGGGACTTTCATGGTTGTATTCCCCTAAAGCATTGGCTAGGTCGAATAATTGCGATGTGGTTAATTCAATCTCCTGTTTATCTCGATCGGTTAGCAGGGAACCCAAAAATAATTGATGCTGGAGAAGTCCCTGACAACGGAGAGAGGGTAAGGAGGGAAGATGACTTTCGGGGGAACCACTAGCCACGAAAGAGAGGGTAGAAACGGGACTAGAGAGTAAATTCTGCACATAATTAGCGACAATTTCCCCTAGGAGTTGCAATTGTGTGCGATCGCCCTTGATTGTCACCTGTTTTTCCTCACTCAATCTAGGATCATCAAAGCGCAATTGAAAGTGGGCATCGTTTAAGACATTTTTACCTAACCAAACCGCTAGAGGCGAACTATTTCCCCAAATTTCTAGGGTACAGGTGGGGGGTGTATATTTGCGAATTAGATTACTCATTTTTAGTTATCCGTGGGAATTATAAATTATGAATTATGAATTATGAATTATGAACTGGGAAGCTTTTTTTCAGTGTTGCCAAAGGCACGGCGTAGCCGTCCAGTGATCAGTAAACAGTGAACAGTGAACTGAAAACTTACATCTGAAAACTTACATCTGAAAACTTACATCTGATAACTTACATCTGATAACTGATAACTGATAACTGATAACTGATAACTGATAGCCTTTTTACTTTTTACTTGCCAAAAGGGTGTGCCAGAGAAGGAGATGACTGCGGGGGCTGCTGTAGAACAATAAATCGATTAATAATTTCCAGGCTAGGGAAATCAGGCTAGAATCGCTGAGATTATTTTCCGATATTTCTGGGTATTTTAAGCGAAAATTATCGATATAATTGCCCAAAAGCGTGGTTTTGACCGGTTCTTCTCCTTGAGTTCCCACTTGTTCCAAGAGAATTACAGCGCGACGGATTAACTCTTGCTTTTTTTGGGCCAGATGACAAAGGAGGAGAACTAGAGAACGGATGTCCGCTAGGGAGAGTTTTGACTGGGGTTGCCAGTAGTGGGCAACTAGGCGATCGCTTGTATCCAGATCTAAGGCTAATTCCTGGGCTGCTTGGGTGATAGACTCGGAGTCTAAATTAGCTAGAGAGACTAAAGCTGCCAAAATCAGGTTTAAATAGCTATTAATATTCTCTAACTGCTCGTTACTGGGTGAGATAGCTAGGGGTAAATCCTCACCCGTGGAGGACTCGGCAGACTGAGGCATAGTCAAGGACATAGATAATAAGGAATTGCCAGCAGAAAAACTTGGGTTTAGGAGAAAAAATCACTGGTTCTAAAGTGTCATCGCCAATTTTGGCTCTGAAACCCCCTTCTAAAAGGACGGCTTTACCGTTAAATACTAGCGCATTTACACGATATATGCTAGAATGTGAGGCATGGAAAAAGCCTATTCGTTTCGATTTTACCCCACACCCGAACAAGAGTCGCTATTGCGGCGCACTTTGGGCTGTGTAAGATTGGTTTACAATAAGGCACTCCATCTCAGAACACAAGCATGGTACGAAAGACAAGAAAGAGTAGGATATACTGAAACTTCTTCAATGCTAACCGA
>NZ_JAPZSR010000350.1:0-11395 GCF_027531875.1 Microcystis sp. LE19-84.1B
TAACTCCTGTGCAGCAAGGGTTTGTCCCCCATAGCCTAATTCTAAGACTGTTTGCGCCATGAATCTTCTTTTAGCTGCACCTTTTAATTGAAGTGCAGTTTCACTGAGCAATTTCTTGAGGGAATCAGTTAATTCCATATATTCTTAAAAAGAAAAACTTGATTAATAATGTACAGGATTAATTCTACTACAAAATTGGAAGGAGGGGGCAACCATCGATCCCTACCTCCCACACTCCGAGAATGATTATTATTCTTGAGGATGAATAGTTTATTTTTTGGAAGTCCCTAACAGTTACATTTCTTCTCCCGCCATGCTACCAAACGCATGACCAAGTATCACCCTTCCAGTCATTTTTCTTAACGAACGACCCAGAAAAAAACGTCGTCACCAACAACCATTTTCACTGGCTAAGTCTCAATAGTTCAATCAGGTAAAGTACCAGGTGCGATTTGTACTGTGCGGGTATAGACGGAACCACCCTCCACATACTTGAAATCGATCTGAACATCATTAATGGTTTTTCCCTCCGGCAAATCGATCGTGTCTCCCTGAACCGTCACACAATCAGTGGTATCAAAACCGTTGATCGCACATAATCGAATGGCCGTGGCGGGATGATCGTACCATTGACGATTTCCCCAAAACTTGTTCATTACATTGGTGGCATGGCGTACCTTGACCCTCTGATTATTGATCAAAGTCACTACTACCCACTCCTCCCGATCGAGATCACCAGGAGAAAAAATGCTTTGCTGACCGATGTTGCCGGTAGGGGCATCCCTCAAACGCATTTTATAGACTTTCTCCCCGATAAAAGCGGAATTGACGGCTGATCGACCATTGCCAGAAGAATTAGTAGGAGAACGCTGGTTTTGTTCTCTAATCCAACGATCGCACTCCTCTTGAGAAAACCCGTAAGACTCCCGGTTCCGACATAAAACCTCGTAATCTTGGGCTTCGACTTGCATAGACATTAGACAAAAGATAGAAGCTAAAACGATCGGAGACGGCGATTTCATACAAAAACAGCAACTTTATTACCTAATATTACCGTAGCTACCATCTGAAAATTTTCCAGTTATCTGGTTATCTGGTTATCTGGTTATCTGGTTTTTTGGGTTTCTGGTTATCTGTTAATCTGGTTTACCAAATCGGTCGTTAAGGGCTGCCATGATTACCGCCGTCATGGTCGTTCCTTGCCGTTTGGCCTCCGCCGCCCAATGTTGCCGCAAGGATTTGGGAACTTTGACACAAAGGTTTACTTCTGGTTCATTCTGGTTTTCTGGTAAGTTGGTATTTTGGTTTTCCGGTAAACCGGTATTTTGGTTTTTTGGTAAGTTGGTATTCTGGCTTTCCTTTAAACCGGTATTCTGGTTTTCTGGTTCTCTGGCTTTCTTAATTAAATCGCCGTACCTGCCCGTCGTCATAAAGCCTCCAATATGGCGAAGATTTCCTCTCCCAAAGCTTTGTAATCCTTCCATGCCGCTCTTAACCTAGCATCATCGAGATTGCGGATGGGAACGCCCGCTAAAGCCGCTTTTTGATAGCCGACGGTTCTGCGAATCATCGACTTGAAAACAGGGATACTGCCGTCGGTTAAATCCTGACGTAGTATTTCACCTTCCCGATTCGGGGGCGGCGGTACGATCGTGATCAGGGCGCGGTAATTAGCGTCTCCCAAATCTTTGGCTGTTTCCAACATCGGCTGCAGACTGAGAACATCGGGGGCGGTGGGTAAGATCAGGAGTTCGCAACCCTTGGCCAACTCTTTGAGATCGTCGGAATGGGGACGGGCGGGAGTGTCGATGATGACGAAATCCGCCCCGCCGATAATCTTCATCGCCTGTCGCTCGTCGGCAACGGTGAAGGGAAGCTCCCCCCTCTCCGCCCAACCCAAAGCGGTGCGGTTCGGGTCGCCATCGACCAATACCGTCCGACCTCGATCGCTGAAATAGGTGGCAATATGCACGGCGGTGGTGCTTTTACCCACGCCGCCCTTGTAACCGGTAACGGTAATAATTTTCATAGATTGTGTCTCGATACGGTAGTCTCCACTTGCGTCGTCTAGACAAGTCCCGTCCTTTTTAGGCGGGTTTAGTGATCTGGATTTCTGTTTTTTACTCTTGATCCGCGAACTGGTTTTCTGTAAAACCAGATTGCCATAAAACAAGATGAATAGGATCGCCTCTGGTAATGAGGCTTTCCGTAAAACCAGATTACCGTAAAACCAGATAAACAGAATCGACTCCGTGAACTGGTTTTCTGTAAAACCAGATTACCATAAAACCAGATAAACAGAATCGACTCCGCAAGCTGGTTTTCTTTAAAACCAGTTTTCTGTAAAACCAGATTGCCAGATTGCCAGTCAGAAATAGTCAAAAGTTTAGCCATTAACCAGAACCGGCTCGATCCAGATCAGTTTGCGATCTGGTCGTTCTCTGGGGCCGTAGGGTTGCCAACGATAGAAGCCCCTGCGCCGATGGGTGCGGTACTGACTAGATTAACTTAACCGCCAGTTAGCGAAAAATCAGGGGCATATTTCAACAGTAAACAGCTTTTGTTTGCCTAAGCAGGGTATCGGTTCGATCGCCCTGACATTTTCCAGCTTCCAAGCGTATCGTTGGGGTTGCCAGTCGCCGAGCAACCGTTCCAATTCCGAAACCGATTCGATAATAATCGAATTTGGCACGTCTGTGGCGTTCGCCTCGGATACCATCTCTAAACAATCGGTCAGATCGGTGAGTGCTACGATCGCACCTAACGGCAATTTATCGCCATCGATGGACAGATAGAACGCTCGGTTGAGATGGGAGATCAAGCTTTTTCCTCGCTTGCAAAGGGGACGTTGGGCGGCGTGGATGGCCAACACCCCTCGGTATTTTGTCGGCCATCCCCTTGTCTCGTGAAGTTTGAGACCGTTTGCGACCAGAAATGCCCACGGTTGCCACAAACTGATAGCTTTGATTGCCAATGCCTTACTCCTTCTCATTTGTTCTTAAGAAATTCCCTGTACTCCGCTAGAACCTCCCGCGCTTTGGGGGAATCGATCGCTTCCAGTATCCCGTCGATCGGTCTGCCCATGCGATCGAGTTCTCGAATCCGATCCACCTTTTCAGATGCAAGGTAGATCGATCGCTTGCGCTTACCGAATTCGACTTGATAGAAAGTCTGGAGATATTTGCGCCCGTACTTCGCCTGTTGAGAATAAGTGGGGATAAAATACCCCGAACCCTCCCCCCTACGACGGCGCGGACGTTTATTCTCGGTTTCCTCTTTACTAGGGGATAAGTTTGTACTGGTTAAGGGTACATCTGTATCCCCTAGTAAAGGTATTTTAGAGAGAATCAAGGTAGAGGATGCGGGCGAGGGCGATGGTGGCCATTTGAGAGTTGAGGGCATTAGCGAGAGCGATTCGTCGGTGGAGAGAAACTGGATCGCCGTTCGGTTGTCCAAGGGGTTCGTCCAGTCCGTAGGAATCGAGGAGATGCTTTCGAGAAATCGGGGATTTAACCGTTCGTCCTCTTTGATTACGCCCTCTTTCTTCAACTGTGTCTCTAATTTGCTCTGGCCAGGGCATGACGGGTTGCCAGTCGATAAAACCTCTGGCGATGACCACAAGCAGAAGTTTTCTCCTAAAGAAGGGGGAGCCAAAATGACCTGAATTGACAGTAAGCCATTCCGCATCGTAGGTTCAGCGGGCAATCTGACGGAGGAAGTGCTGAAGATAGAGGGTTTGGTGGCCTGTTCTGCGGATGGAGAGGATATTCTCGGTTCTGGCGGTGCAGAAGTATCGGGGTCGGAAAGATTCGATCGCCCGTTTGATAGCGGGGAAACAATCACCCCCGGTTCCATCGCCCCGTTTTGAAAGGGTGGGGGGTGAGGCGGTAAGAAGATGGATTTCGCCGTGTTTTCGTCGGCTATCTCGCAGAGGGAGATAATTTGCGTCGCCGTAGTTGCGGACTCTGGGGAAACGTCGGTCGAGAGGGAACCCGACCCCGATGCCGCTGCAGATATCGAATTGTTTGAGCATGGTGGTTCGCTACCAGTCATTTTTTTTTCTCCCCAGTCGAGACTTCAGCAGTGGGAAACTTTCGAGCATCTCTCGGATATTCAGAGGTGATCGTTCTGAGTCTTTATCGGCCACCCGTCGCCACGGGATTAACTCATCGGGTCGATGCCGCAATCTTAGGAGTGGCTCTCCGTATCGGTCTAGGGGTAGCAGTTCTAGAGCAACATCCTCGACGATTTCCCCTCGGACTTGTGCGTACCATCGCAAAAATTCATCCGACAAACGGGAGCGAGGTTGTTCTGGCGGTTCTTTCGATATCTGATAGAGAAATACCCCGTACTTACTTCTTATCGTTTCTAGGGTCGCCTCCACATGGGCGATAGCCTGCCAAGCTCTCGATTGTCCGTATTTATCGATTGCCTCTCGGATTTTTTGATCGAGCGGTATCCCTAGTTCTCCTAATCGCTGGTCAAGTTTCGACCTTAACGGTTCTTTAATTTGGTTCGAGCATTGGATGGATTCCGACTCGACAATAACTTTCTCATCCCGAGAAATTAAATCCTTTTCCTCCTTCTCACCTGGAAAAATTAAATCCCCCACCGCCACGGTCTGGATGGTTTGAATTGTCTGAATAGTCTGAGGAATTGCAAAGTTCTCTTGCTGTAAGGGTTTCGGGGTTTGATTTTCCGAATTTTCGGAAAAGTTTCCGAAGCCACGAACTGGGTTCCGTTTTTCCGCATCGTTTTCCGAATTTTCGGCAACCTTTTCGACGAATCGAACCTGGTTCCCCCGTTTGGCCACCCCCCGAAGATTACGGAAAGAAAAACCTTGATCTTGAAAGTCGAATAGTCCCAATTGCTGAAATTTAGCGATCGCCGTGTAAAAGGTGGTTTTTTTAATGTTCACCGCCTGCATGATCGTGAACGTATCCGGCAGTTGGGAGTAGCGATCACCGAAGGGGTCCAACTCGACGAGGTAACTCCATAGTCTCCACTCGGCGGCTGTCAAATTGGAGTGTCTGAGCTTTTGGGATATTTCCGCCGTTAGAGGGTAAAATTTTTGCTCGATCCGTGTCATAATAGTCACACTGTAAAAGAATGAATTTCAGAGGATGAATCTCAAAAGATGAACCCCGATGAACCGATCCCGAAAGTTGCGTTTCGACAAATCGATCTCGACGGTTACTTCTAGATAGGTACATCTAATGAAGAAGTCATTTTCTTGCCCCGTTCCCTAACCAGATTGGGGCTTGTTTTTTTGGGCTAATCCCCTCGGTCGCGAACGGGACGAACCCATCCGAACGGGTCAATCGGAAGGAAGCTTAAAAATTCCTTAAAATGCCCCAGTATTTTCACAACTTGTAGTTTCCGTGTCATAATCGGTATGAGTGGTTCTGATCGTGCGAAAATCAGTTATATTTGTTTGCTAGACTAATTATCAACTAATTAATTCGCATTTGAGTCGGTGAGTATGCAAAAGTTAACAATTAGGCAAGCCTTTAAAACAACCCAAGATTATTTCAAGATTAGTGGTAAGGATCTTTCCGAGGTGTCGGGGATCGGAACGCCACATATCAGTTCTTTTAGGAACGGGAAGAACTGGATCAGCGAGGATACCTTAGAGAAGCTTCTCGATGGGATGGAAGAACTTGCTCCTGGTTCCCGCCGTTACTTTGGTTTGTTGGTGTCGGGAGGCTCCGAACCGAATTTAGAAGATTTAATTGAGATAATCGGTGCTGATCGTCTCATGGTTGCCATTGCCGAAAAGTTCAAAAAAGATCGGGAAACGATCAACTTCCTGCAGCAAAGTCTGATCATGTCTTAGGGAAAGTCCTCACCGTTTGCGGGGACTGGCGGTCGTTGTGCGGAACCTCAACCAATGATTTTCAGGATTTCTGAAACGGGTTGATTAGCATCGATCGCCATTTGCACCTTTGACAGCTTCTCACGGGGGACTGACCGTTTGAAGGTTTTCCATCTGCCGTTAACCTTCTCGTCCCAACAGTAAGCCCAAAACCAATGATCGGGATTGCCAGTGGAACGCTCGCCCTCAACTTTTGGATAAGTTTTCACGTTACCGTGTTTATCCTTCTTCTCTTGGTTGAAGGCATAAAGGGAACCACTGGGATTTTTCTTAGGGGAAATCTCAGATGTGTGATCTCCTAAATTTTCCCCTAAGAAAATCTCTGAAGATGTGACGGGGTTGACCGTTTTTTTCTTAGGGGAAATCTCAGATGTGTGATCTCCTAAATTTTCCCCTAAGAAAATCGGTGACTCACTTTCCCCTAAGAAAGAATTAGGGGTTGTCGAACACTTCGCCCTTTTTGGTGTCTTGGAAGCTTTCGGTCTCGGTTCGGGAGGGGAACAGATATCAAAAAACTGGTGGTGAAACAGATGGTTATCGGTGGTCAGTATCCAACCATCTTGGCGAACCTCACCGATTGTGTAGAACTTACCGTTATCGGGATGTTCACCGACGATCACGATCGACACACCCGCTTCAATTGCCATGGTTCCCTCCGGGCAATTCCGTCAACAATCCGTAGGACTTATCGAATAGACAGCGTGCCGTTCCCGTCAAGCCGTGACGGGCCTTACCGACGATCAATTCCAGCACATCGCGATCAGCACTATCGGGGTTGTAATATTCATCGCGATAGAGGAGGACAACGTTATCGGAAACCATCTCTAGAATTCCCGATTGACTGAGATCGGCCATGAGCGGGCGTTTATTGTTGCGTCCCTCTACCGCCCGGGATATCTGAGAGAGTGCCAGAATCGGCACGTTTAAATCGCCCGCCATCTTGTAGAGTCCCCTAGCGACGTTGCCCAACTCGTAACTGCGATTGCCGTTGGGAGAATCATCGGCCATCATCTGAAGGTAGTCCACCACCACCAAACCGGGTTGCTTTTTCTCACCGATGAGACGGCGGCATTCCGAGGCGATGCCCATGACCGTTGTTCCCCGGTCGTCGTTGAAATAAAGCGGTAACTCGGCGGCTACCTTCAGCACATTGACGATCGTTTCCCGTTCTTGTTCGGTAAGTGGAGCCAGTCCCGCCCGGTGTTGTCTGATCCGACCGCTTCGGAGGGGAGAAAACCCATAATCGCAATAGTGGGGGTGAACGCTCAACAAACTCCACAGACGGTACTCTAGCTGTTGGGCGGTCATCTCCAGCGAGAAGAAAACCACCGGTATCCGTCGGGCGATCATCATCTGTAAGGCGAGAAATAAGGCGGCTTGGGACTTCCCCATCGACGGTCGCCCCGCGAGCAGGGTCAACGTTCCAGGCTCGAAACCGACGATTAGATTGTCCAACTCCCGTAAGCCCGTGGGGTAAATCGGGTTATTTTTCTCCAATTCCGTGAAGGCGGCACTCGCCACCTCGCTATTGGGAAGCGTTCGCGTCGTTCGTCCCCGGTTCGATACCAGAAATACTCCCTGCTCCGCCCCGTCCAGTACCTCGTCCAACTCCCGCGTCGTGTCGCGGGCTAACTCGATGACCTTGCCTCCCGCCCCGATCAACTGACGACGGACATACTTATCCATCACCAACTCGGCGTAGCGATCGATGTTAGCGGCCGATACCGTGCGCTCGATTAGCTGTAACAGTCGGGGAATCCCTCCCACCTCGTCGAGAAGCTGGTGATCCTGCAGCCAACTGGAAACCGTCATCAGGTCCGTGGGCTTTCCCTTGCCGTGAAGAGAAACCGCCGCTCGGTAGATTTCTTGATGGGAACGAACGTAAAAAGCATCGGCGGCTAGAAAATCGACGATCCGTCCCATCGCCTTGGGGTCGAGGAGAACTCCCCCTAAAATAGATTCCTCGGCCTCGATATTTTGGGGGGGCAACGCGGGATCATACATCACTTTCTAGACCCCACGGGTCGATCCATTTCTCGCCCGCTAATCTGGCCAGTCGCTTCGTTTCGTTGCGCTCCGAAAAGGAGAGCTTTCTGGGGGTTTGTTCTTTCCCCGTTTTTTGTCCGTTCGCTCGTCCCTCCGATTTCTCGAAAAGCTCGTAATAAACTTCCCACCGATTCAGACCAGCTGCATTCTTGCCGGCCAGCCATGCTTCTATATCGATGATCGGATGGGGAAGTTTCCCTGTTTCCTTCCTTACAAAATAAAAAAATCTCGCTCGCTCGTCTTCTGAGAGAGTCTTTTTAAAGTCTAAATAAGTCTTAATAATCTTAGAGGTGCTGGATTCCTTGCCCTGACTGGGTTCCGGGACGGGATCGTTTCCTACAGTGCGAGGGTGTTTCCCACAGTGCGAGGGTGTTTCCTGTAGGAAACCTGATGGTACTGTAGGAAACTCTCCCGCATCACAGGAAACCGTGTTTCCTGTAGGAAACCCTTCCCCGTCGAGGGAAACCCCATCTCCTTTAGGAAACGTTTGCAGCTTGACCAGTGCTTCGGTGATTTCTAGATCGATGTAACCTTTATCGCTAAGAACTTTCAGGGCTTTGGAAACCGTGCCTTTCTGGAGTCCCGTGGCGGTGGCCACATCCGTGACCTTGACGCGCAGATCGCGACCGCCGAACGGATCGATCGTTCTCAGATAGTAGAGAACTCGAACTTCCGCGTATCTCAATTCTTTGGTGACTTCGAGCCACTCTTCCGGTTTTAGCGCGTAGAACTTGCCTTCTATCTTGTTTTGTGTCATAATAGTTATAGTTTTTGTGCGAAGGTATATACTTTCCATCGAAAGCGATGTACTTTTCGTGAATTTGCCCCATAACCCGAATAGAGTTGGGGCTTGTTTTCTAGGTAGGTAGCGTCTTAAAATTCCCTTAATGTGTATATCAATTGCTCTTAACCTCATTTCGGTTTAAAAGACTTCCTACTCAGTCCCCCGATTTCCGCCCCCGCAATCGCACTAAAAAGTATATTTTTTAATTATATGGTGTATGTAAATAAAAACCCATTTCTTGAGAGAAATTTCTGTTGTGGGTAAAATAGTGTAGAGAAGTTAAAGGGTTGTTCAATGGAAACTAGAGGGAAATACAAGGGCAGGAAGGAAAACCCACCGAATCCGGACGGTAGGCCTCAGTTATATCAAGAGCCGAAGAAACGTCGCCACCTAACCGTGACTCAGGCTGGCTGGGAAGAAGTTCAAGCGATTGCGGAACAGTACAACCTATCGGTGTCGGAAATGTTGGAACGGTTAGCCCGCGGCGAGTTTGAACTGGTTCGCAAGGTGTCTTAGTTTTTGATGATCGAGTCCAGTGTTTTGGCTCGGTCGCCTTATGCCGACTATTTCTTCGTCTGGCCTTGGAAATATTTAGAGGGTTAGACGGGGTGATCGAGATTTTTAATACAACTTATCCCCTAGTAAACTCTTCGGTTCTTTACTAGGGGATAAGTTTGTACTGGTTGTTAGTGTGTAGTCTAGTTTATTTTTTTTAGACCGATTCAAGGGTTAAGGATTCGATGGGGTCGGCGGCTTTTTTTTGTGCCAATCCTTTCAGGTACTTACTCCGGGCAAGCACCAAATCGGCCAACTCTTCATCTTCTAAGTTAGCCGCAAGATAATCGACGCTAACTTTTAGGGTTCTCCCAGCGAGACAGGCCGCAAAGTATTCCCTGCTACCCGGTGCGATCTCCTCGGCCGCGTCCAGCAATCGTTCAAACATCTCCAACGAAGGATTCCTCTTACCGGAGCGAATCTCGGACACATAGCTAGGACTAATCCCGGTCTGTTCTGCGATTTGTTTCCCGGCGATGCCCCGATATCTCAATGTCTTGTCTAGGGCTTCTTGAAACATGAATTATTTTTTCTACCTACAGTGAACTTATTATATTATAATTATATTGTTAGCGAATGACAAGACACCTTTGCAGTTCCAATTATGGCACGGTGGGGGGAAATATGGTCATCCGAAACGAAATTAAGAACAGTTGAAGTTCTGATTAAGGGACAAATAAGAAAAAAGTCCCTAAAAAACACCCCCGCACTGACTAGAGCGGGGAAATACTCAATTACTTCTATTATGACACAAACAAGCTTTGTTCAGATCCCGTTCGAGCTAATTAATTATCGAAAATTTGGGTTAAAACCCCGTCGTTTTACGACGGCTTTTCTTGATCTTTGATGTAACACTTAAGAACTTCCAGTGGCGCACCTCTCAGTAATCAGTAATCAGTAATCAGTAATCAGTTATAATACTAGCAACCAGAAGTAAATATGAATTAAGCGTATATGCAAGATACTGCTCATGTAATAGTTTGTGGCAAAACAATTAAAGTTTTGCGTCGATCCGCAAAGTATGGCATTAAACTAAGATTGAGAAAATCAGGACAACTAGGAACATTTTTAAGCGATGAAAGTATATATTTAGGATTAGACGAAGAATTGTCTAAAACCCGTTTAAACGAATTACTTGAGGGAAAAGTAATCTATTTGTAAATTATCAGTTATTAGTTATTAGTTATCAGATGTGATTTTTTAAGTGTGCAGTATTAAATAGAATTTTCCTACTGTTTTTTTACTGTTTACTGTTTACTGATTACTGATTACTGTTTACTGATCACTGATTGTAGAGTGTCTTTCTTTTCGTAGATGACTTGACGTTATTAACAGACCTAGTTAGAATAGAGTACAGACACACACATCTTAACCCAATGAAAGCAAGGTATCAATACCGTATTTACCCAACAGACCAACAAAAGAGGCTTTTGTCTCAGTTGTTCGGGTGTGTGCGTGTTGTCTGGAACGATACCTTAGCTTATTGCCAAGAACTCTATCGACAAGGAGAGAAAAAGCCAAAATATACTGAGTTATCTAAAAGACTAACTCAAGTCAAAAAAACAGAAGAAAAACAGTGGTTAACCGAGGTTTCTTCTATTCCTTTGCAGCAGTCCTTGAGAGACTTAGAGGCAGCCTATTCTAACTTTTTTGCATCTTGCAAGGGAGAGAGGAAAGGAAGAAAAGTCAAGCCTCCTAAATTTAAGAAGCGTAAATCTAAGCAATCAGCAAGATTTACTGACAATGGTTTTACCATCAATCAATATCACGTTACTTTAGCCAAAATCGGTGATTTAAGAATAGTTTGGAGTCGTCCATTACCTTCTGAACCTTCTAGTGTCACCGTGATTAAAGACGCGGCGGATCGCTATTTTCTCAGCTTTGTTGTCGAGATTCAGCCCGAAATACTTCCCAATAATGGGGAGTCAGTGGGAATTGATCTAGGGATTGCTACCTTTGCTACCCTCTCAACAGGAGAAAAGATAGACGCACCGAAACCGTTAAAGAAACGATTAAAACGACTAAGAAAAGCACAGAAAAACCTTTCTAGAAAACAGAAAGGAAGTAAACGACGGGAAAAAGCCAGAAAACGAGTAGCTAAAATCCACGCAAAGATTAAGGACACTCGTACTGAT
>NZ_JAPZSR010000177.1:0-21666 GCF_027531875.1 Microcystis sp. LE19-84.1B
ATTTTTGCCTCAAACCCTATCGGCGTAAGAACTTCAGGATTTTGTGTCCAGTAGTTCATTAGTATTTCATTGCTTGAACTCAGGCTCTGTAAGACTTTTAGCCATAGCTAGTATGTTTATACGGGGGAAGTCCAGATATAAATGCTCAATTACAGCTAATCAAAGCGATCGATGGTAAAGTTGCTGTTAGAGCCGAAGGTGTTAATCCCGATGATGTCATTCGCCTAGAAAGCATTGCCTATCAAATCCATAATTTATACAGTGCCACTGAGGATTTACTTAAAATAGTGGCGGCCTGTTTTGAAAATCATATTGCCGATACCCAGCAATGGCATACAGCCTTATTAAACAGACAGAATGACTGTCCCTATCCCCGGAATTCGTCCTGCTTTTATTTCTTCAGAAACCGCCGCTTTGTTAAATAGTTTGCGAGGATTTCGGCAGTTTTTTCCTCATGCCTACGGCACAAATATTGATTATGAACAATTGAAAATTAATTTAGACAGGGCAAGAAAAATCTACAGAAAATTAGAGAAAGATATTCAAATTTTCTTTTAACAATGGGCAGAAAGTCAAGCTAAATACTCGCTATTATAATTATTATGTCGGTCAATAATCCCTATCTTGAATACTGGCAAAAACGCCAAAAAGAACAGCAGGAATATAATCAAAAATTAGCTCAAGAGGCAAGGAAAAATCTTCCGCCAGTTATTGATTATCTAAAAAAAAATTTCCCAATTACAAAAATTATCCTGTTTGGTTCTCTAGTTAAAGGTAAATTTCAGGAAACTTCTGATATTGATCTAGCAGTGGCTGGCATACCCCCAGAAAGTTTTTTTCAAGCTTTAGGAAAAGTTAATTTAATTAGCGCTCGCTGGATTGATTTAAAGCCTATAGAAGACTTAGAACCTCATTTTCTTAAAAGAGTTTTGCAAACAGGAGAATGTCTTTATGCGTCCGATGAGTGCCAGTGAATTACAAGAAATCGCCCTTGATATTGCCACTGAAGTTAATAGATTAAATCGGCTAGAAAGCCAAATGCGTTTAGTTCAAGCGGAAATGCTAACCAACCCGGCACTAGCCCATATTTGTGCCGAAAGTTTAGCCCTAAAACTCCATAACTTCTATACAGGATGTGAACGAATTTTTCAAATTATCGCTTCTGAGTTAAATGGTGGCTTACCATCTAGTTATGACTGGCATAGAAGGCTATTAAATCGTATGAGCAAACCTCAAGATTATCGTCCTGCTGTATTACGAGAAGATACCGTGCATAAACTTAATGAATACCTAAGCTTTCGGCACGTTGTTCGCAATATCTACGGTTTTGAATTGGAAAAACAAAAACTAGAAAATCTGGTTAATAACTATTATAATACATGGCTACAAGTCCAAGAAGATATTAATAGTTTTATCCTTTGGTTAAAAACCACAGCAGACAGTCTTAATTAAACCTCAAAGACAAGATTGCTTGTTGAGATGGGGCAAGAGGCAACACCCCCCCAACCCCCCCGACGTCGGGGGGAGATTTAGCTAATCTAAGGATAGGCGGTTAAAATGCGTCTTAGCCTATTCATGAGCCGTCAACTTCATTTCACAGTGGTTATTCTGACTTGAGAAAGTTATTAACTTACTTCCGATGATTGCTGTACTTTCTGACCTATTTTCGGTTCCGTCCCTGCCAACAATCTTTTAATATTACCCTGATGACGAACAATCACATAGATTCCCCCCATCAAACTAAATAAAATATAGGGGAGAGGTTGACCTAAAATAACCATTAAAATATTCACCACCAGCGCCCCGATAATCGAACCTAAAGAAACAATCCGGAAAAGTGCCAGAATAACTAAAAAACTCGCCAAAGTTCCGCAAGCCACTAGGGGATTCATCACCAATAAAACCCCTAAACTGGTGGCGACGGATTTACCCCCGCTAAAATTCAAGAAAATCGATTTACTATGACCGATGATTGCCCCCAATGCTGCCCCGATAATTAACCAATAATACCAACTTTCTGGGAGAGGATTGACATCAATAAAATATAGCCCGCGTACCAGGGCCACCGCCACCATTCCCTTTAACATATCAATTAATAACACCGTCGCCCCGGCAGTTTTTCCCAGAGTTCTCAACACATTGGTAGCCCCAGTGGAACCGGAACCATAGTCACGAATATCGATACCTTTGCTGTATTTACCGATTAAATAACCCGTGGGAATCGAACCGAACAGATAGGATAAAAGTAAGATACCAAGACTGATAAGAATCGGAATAAGCATAAATTAAACCCAATTTTTAGCAAGAGCGAGCGCCGTTATCAGTGTATCAGCCCGAAGACAAAAACCACTCACAGGGAACCATAGACGGGAATTGCCGCCCCGCGCAAGTCTTTCGCCCCTTCCCCCGCCAGAAAACAGATCACCTCGGCTAGAGATTGGGGACTTACCCAGTCCTTTGCCTCTCCCATCGCTTCCCGGTTGCCCGGAGTGTCGATAATGCTGGGCAAAACCACGTTAGCGGTAATATTAGTCTGTTTGGTTTCTTCTGCGATCGCTTGGGTTAAAGCCACTACCGCCGCTTTCGAGGCACAATAGGCGGCCAAATTTGCCCCCGGTTGTACGGCACCACGAGAACCGATAGTGACGATACGACCATAATTATGAAGTTTCATCGAGCGTAAACAGTGTTTACACAGTAAAAAAGTGCTATGGAGGTTTAAATCGAACATTTTTAGCCAATCTTCATAGCTAAACTCCTCCGTCGCCCCCATGGTAAAACCCCCGACTAGATGAATTAAGACATCGACCCGACCGAGATCATCAATTAATCTAGCCACGGCAGTTTCTTGGGTTAAATCCACCCTGACAAAGCGAATACGCTCAAATTCCGCCGCACTCAGCCGAGATTTCAGACGACCTACCTCCCTTTCCTCCCGATAGGTCATGGTTAGATGACCGCCATGGTGTAAAACCGCCGGAGTGACTCCTAAACCCAGTCCTCCCGTACCGCCGGTCAGCAATACCCGTTTATCTTTCATAATGATTGATATATAATCGATCGCTCCATTGAGATAGATGATTTAACCGGGCAATTGGGCAATATTACAGCCTTTCTCGCCGGACTAGGATTCCTTCATCGCTTGTTTTTTCTCCGCCTTGAGGTCGCGACTGCTGGCGGCGGCAATTTCCGCATCCATCAGGGTGCGTCCGGTGGCCGCCAGATAGACATCATCGAGACTAGGACGGGATTGGGCCATGCTAAACACGGGTAATCCTGATTCGGCTAGGGTTTGTTCAATTTTGCTTAAAGGATTGCTATTGGCCGTGACGATAAGATTCAGGGAGTTACCCTGGGCGGTATTAACGATTACTTCCTCGACAAAAGGCAGACGGGATAATAATTCTTTCGCTTGGAAAGCTTCTTCCTCTGGGGAAAATTCCCGCACTTTTAGGGTAATGCGATCGCCGCCCAGTTGCTCCTTCAGTTGTGAGGGGGTACCGCGAGCGATGACGATACCATTGTCGATAATTGCCAAGTTATCGGCCAAAGCGTCGATTTCTTCGAGATAATGGCTGGTAATTAATACACTGGTTCCAGCTGCCCGCAATTGTCGCAGAAAATCCCAGACAATCAAACGACTTTCGATATCGAGTCCCACAGTCGGTTCATCCAGCACCAAAACCTCCGGCTGATGAAGTAATCCCGCCGCTAAATCCAGCCGTTTTTTGATGCCGCCGGAATAGGTCCCCGTTTTTTTATCGGCGTATTCCTCTAATCCTAAAAGATTTATTAATTCTTTGATGCGCTCTCTTGACTTTTGAGCGGGAATGTGATATAGAGCCGCTTGTAGTTGCAACAGTTCCCGGCCCGTGAGCATTTTATCGAGGGCGACTTCTTGGGCAACGTAACCCAGGCGTTTACGGGCGGATTTGGGGTTATTCAGGGCATCGACACCCCCCACCTCGATTTTGCCGCCATCGGGTTTAGCAAGGGTGCAAAGACAGCGAATCGTGGTGGTTTTCCCCGCACCATTGGGACCTAGTAAACCGAAGATTTCTGCCGCTGCCACGGTAAAGGAGATATCTTTAACCGCTGCTGTCTGACCGTAGGATTTTTTTAAGTTTTTGATCGCCACCGCAAGGGTCATAAGCTGATTTCCGCCCACTTGAGCGAGACAATTTTTTTGTTAACTTTCTCGGTCTATTTTAACCCAGATTCCCCACTGCAAAACCTAACACAGCCTTGTTGATCTTTTCCGATCAAGATAAACTTTGACGGGATTTGGCCTCATCCCCAGAGAACCTGCTGCTGTTCCACCGTTGCCTGTTGGCACGGGCAAGTTATTCCGACAGTATTGTTCACGTTAACTTAAATTAACTTTATTGGCAAAAGTGAATCGGAACAAGGGTTTTTTGTTAAAGTGATAATGATTATCATTCTAATTAACGAGAGAAATCATGGTTCTACAGGTCTCTAGGGTAGGATTAGTTTGTGCTGGGAAGAAAATCCGCGAAAAAAGCCCTACATCTCCATTTATCGCCGTTAGCTTCATTTTATCGCTTTCTTTTGCCCTGGTAACGGTGGCTAAAGCTGAAGAGCCTGCCATTGGTCAGAGTTTGCCCGAATTTTATATCGGGGTGGATAATCAAATCACCTTAACTCGGGGCATCTATGAGGGATTAGCCAATCCTAACTATAACCGGTTAACTCTTCTGGTTGCTCACCGAGAGGGAAACCCTCATTTTCACGGTATCGGCACTTACAGTTATTCTGGATCGTCTAGTAATCCGGTAGTTAATCCCACTAACAGCAATAATCGCATTCCTGAGACTTCTACAGGATTGCCTCCTCTCTCCTTAATTGCAGGAAAAGGAATTTTTCAGAATAGTTTTGTTAGTGCTGCCACTGGGGAGGAATATAGCAATCTACTGATGCAATCAGTGGCAACTATTAATAATTCCTCTGACTTGGCAGAACAAGCTCTTTTTAACAGTTCTGGGGGACGGTGGAATCGGTCGTTAGGTAATGCCAACCTATCCTTACAACTGTTAGAGATTAGTGATGGATTAACAGTAGCTAACTCTTTAGGAGAGACAATTTTAGCTAATGCTGGAGATATCTATGCGATCGGTACTGGTGATAACTTCTCCTTTTTACCGAAGTTTCTTGCCTCTCGACTGGGAAAATATTCAGCCAGTTTTAAGCTGGTAGATCTTAGTCTTTCTTGGGGAGAGTCAGGAATTTTCAACCTAGATTTTCAAACAGTTCCCGAACCATCAACTTTGATCGCCTTAATACTGTTCGGGTCAATTTTATTAACTCGATCGAGGAATAAAAACTAAACTAAATCAGTTTTGGAGAGAGCCAACTTATCTCCAAAACCGCTCTAGATCGAGATCGGCTTTGTTGAAATGGAAAACAGGGATTATTCCCTAAAAAACTGGCAACTTTTTTGACTATAATAACGACAAGATTATCAGTATAGTTTTAAACTATCCTAGGATAAGCCCTATCTCGATCGCAATATATATTTATGAAATTTAGTGAAATTGCCCAAAAATTAAGCCCTTTAGTCTCTGCTCACAGTTTAACTGCCTATCCCGACAGAAATCCCGAAATTAAAGCCATAACTCCCATCGAAACCGCCCTAGTCGATACGATTAGCTATATCGAAGGGGGAAAATTTGCTGCCTTTGTCGCCAAAACTGAGGCTACTGCCCTAATTCTGCCCCTGGATGCCAATTTACAACAACAGGCCGACGAACGCGGCATCCCTTGGTTAGCTAGTGCCAATCCCCGACTTTTATTCGCCCACGCCATCAAATTATTCTATCAACCCTTTCAGCCCCAACCCTACATTCACGCCACCGCCGTGGTGCATCCATCGGCTAAAATCGGCCATAAAGTCGCCATCGGAGCCCATGCTGTGGTGGAAGCGAATGTCACCCTCGGTGATGGGGTGTGCATTCATCCTAACGCCGTTATTTACCCCGGGGTGCATATTGGTGATCGCACAATTCTCCACGCTAACTGTACTATCCATGAACGGGTAGAAATCGGCAATGATTGCGTTATCCACAGTGGCGCTGTTATTGGTGCCGAGGGCTTCGGTTTTGTGCCGGTTCCCGAAGGCTGGTTTAAGATGGAACAATCGGGTATCGTGGTCTTAGAAGATGGCGTAGAAATTGGCTGTAATAGTGCCGTGGATCGTCCGGCAGTGGGAGAAACCCGCATCGGTAGCCAGACTAAGATCGATAATCTCGTCCATATTGCCCATAATTGCCAAATTGGCCAAGCTTGCGCCCTAGCAGGACAGGTGGGCATGGCAGGAGGCGTAAAATTGGGCAATCGCGTTATTTTAGCAGGACAGGTGGGCATTGCCAATCAAGCCGTGATCGGGGATGGTGCGATCGCAACAGCCCAAACTGGCATTCACAACGATATCGGAGCAGGAGAAGTGGTTTCTGGCTCTCCCGCTATGCCGCATAAGTTATTTCTCAAGGTAGCAGCTGCTTACAAGCGTTTACCCGAAATCTATCAAGCGGTTAAGCAATTAAAAAAATAGCCCTATTCAGGAGTCAGTAGTCAGGAGTCAGGAGATTATTTTTATTTATTCTCCCTTCTCCCCACTTCCCCACTTCCCCACTTCCCCACTTCCCCACTTCCCCACTTCCCCACTTCCCCACTTCCCCACTTCCCCACTTCCCCACTGATAACTGATAACTGATAACTGATAACTGATAACTGATAACTGATAACTGATAACTGATAACTGATAACTGATAACTGATAACTGATAACTGATAACTGATAACTGAATCAAAGTGACTCGCAAAAGCAAGGGCGCTATTGGCGCAGGACATCCAAAAACTGCCGAAGCTGGACAATTAATCTTAGAAATGGGCGGAAATGCCTTCGATGGGATAGTTGGCTCGATTTTAGCGGCTTTCGTGGTCGAATTCACCCTCGCTTCGGCGGGGGGCGGCGGTTTTTTACTAGCACATACCAAAGAAAAAGTCAATACCCTTTTTGATTTTTTTTGTCAAACTCCAAAATATAAAAAACCCTTGACAAATATCGACTTTTACCCAGTGGCGATCAATTTTGGTGGTGCTAGTCAAGATTTTCACATTGGCCGAGGTGCGATCGCTACGACCGGGGCGTTACGGGGATTGGAAACAGTGCAGAAAAAACTGGGAAAACTGCCCTTTGCCGTGGTAGCGGAGCCAGCGATCGAATATGCTCGACAAGGCTACATTTTGAGCCAATATAACGGCTTTTGCCTGGGTTTACTATCTTCGATCCTGCTCAAAGATAGAGAGGGTTTAAAAGTCTATGCTCCCCAAGGAAAACTCCTCCAAGCTGGCGATCGCTGTGTGATGAGGGATTTTGCCAACACCTTAGAGGAATTAAGCAAAAAAGGCGTAAAAGACTTTTATGAGGGAGAAATCGCCCACCAAATTGCCAAGGATATGCAGGAGGGCGGTTATCTTACCCTAGAGGATTTAAGTCATTACCAAGTCCTTGAGAGAAAACCCCTAAAAACCCAATATCGCGGGTACGAAATACTGACCAATCCGCCTCCTAGTTCTGGAGGAATTCTCCTGGCTTTTGCCCTAAAATTACTAGAAACAGTCAATTTATCGGCTTTAGAGCCTCTAGGAGCCAAACATCTGCAAATTTTAACGGAAGTGATGGCCTTAACCAATCAAGCTCGGGCCCAAGGCTACGATAATTTTATCCATCAGGAGGGAATCGAAGATAAGTTCCTCTCACCAGAATTTTTAGGCAAATATCCCAATAAATGGGGCAGTACCACCCATATTAGCGTTATCGATGGGGAAGGTAATGCCGCCAGTGCCACCTTTTCCAACGGCGAAGGATCAGCTTATACCGTGCCGGGGACGGGAATTATGCTCAATAATATGATCGGAGAAGCGGACTTAAATCCCTTTGGTTTTCACAATTGGCCCGTTGATCGTCGTTTATCCTCAATGATGTCGCCGACGATGATTTTAGAGGAAGGAAAGCCGCGATTTGTTCTCGGTTCTGGGGGTTCCAATCGCATTCGCACCGCTATTTTACAGGTTATTAGCAATTTAATCGATTTTCGGCAATCTTTAGTCGATGCGATCAGTGCCTCGCGCATACATTGGGAAAATCAACAATTAGAAATTGAACCCCTAGAAGATCGGGAAAATCTGCTCAAAAATCTGGTTTTACCCGCAAATACTCAAGTATCCCTATGGCAAGAACAAAATATGTTTTTTGGGGGTGTGCATGGCGTGGCAGTGAATGATTGGGGGGAGTTAACCGCTACGGGCGATCCGCGTCGGGAGGGAGTAGGCTTAGTGATGGGGGATTTTTAGGTAAAGACTCTCCCGTCCCAAACCCGTCTCACGAGTAATATCGCCTAATGCTGCCACTACTAAGCTAGGATCGCCCTCTTCGAGGGCAGCTTCCAGATAAGCAGCGATATCTTCTTTTGTTTTCAAATGATCTGCTGCATCCCAAGGATAAGTCTGAATTGTAGCCATAGAGAACCTCCTATCAGTATTGGGCTAAATCTAATGCCGTTTTGATGTCTCGTTCCAAATCAATCGAATCTGATTGTAGCCGGTGCTTAAAAGACGGTGGCTTTCATGCTCCCGTGTTACTATCGGTAATTAGTAATCGGCCAACATAGTGGTGTGAGCTTGTTTACTTCTTATCGTTTACTGTTTACTTTTGAGATACTCATGTTGCTCTTGCGTTATGGTATTACCGTGAGTGCGGTGCTTGGGTTGATTTTCTTGGCTGAATCCTCGGTTAAGGCACAAACTCAGTCCGCTGCCGATTTATTGAAGAAACCCCGACCTACTGCCAATCCAGTTTCTCAATTGCCTGGTCCATCGGCGGCACCGGCAACCACGGAAGCGGATCCCAAAGCCCCTAATTATCTTAATCCTAGTGGCAATCCCCTAATTTTTCCCACCAAACCGGATGAGGTGAATATTAGGGTAGTACAACCGCTCACCTTAAATCAAGCGATCGAATTAGCTTTAAAAAATAATCAGACCTTACAGACAGCCCGGGTCGATTTAGAAATCGCTCGCGCCCAATTAAAGGAACAACAGGCGGCCTTATTACCCACAGCCTCGGCGGAAACCAGTATCACTCAAGCTCAATCGGCAGTTGCCCAAAGACGGAATGAGTTGGCTCGTCAACAGGGAATCCCAGCCACTACATCCGAAGATAGTACCAACCTTCAGGGTAGTGTTCAGATTGTCTATGGGGTTTATACAGGGGGTGAACGGACAGCCCAGATCAAAAGGGCCGAAAAAGTGATCCGGCAACGGGAATTAGAGGTGGAACGAGTCTCGGAACAAACTCGTTTTGATGCCACCGATGCCTATTATGAATTGCAGAGGGGTGATGCTCAGGTAGCGATCTCCCAAGCTGCGATCGAAGATGCTAGTCAAAGTTTACGCGATGCACAATTATTGGAGCAAGCGGGACTAGGAACCCGATTTGCTGTCCTACAGGCGGAAGTTGACCTCGCTAACGCTAACCAAGACTTAACCCGGGCGATTTCTACCCAGCGTATTTCCCGACGGCGACTGGCACAGATATTGAGTGTCGGTCAGCACATCGAGTTAACCGCTGCCGATGAGATTCGCGAGGCGGGAACTTGGGGCTTAAGTCTTAATGATAGTATCGTTTTGGCCTACAAAAATCGCGCGGAATTAGAACAACAACTCTTACAACGGGAAATTAGCGAACAGGATCGCTCGATCGCTATTTCGGCGGTGATTCCCCAAGTGGACCTTCTGGGCGAGTATAATGTCCTCAACGATCTCAGTGATTCTGCTGGTTTTGGCGATGGTTTTAGCGTTGGCGGCCGGATTCGCTGGACTTTCTTTGATGGTGGTCGTGCTTTTGCTCAGGCCCGTCAAGCGGAAAGAAATATTGATCGCGCCGATACGGAATTCTCCCTCCGTCGCAATGAAATTCGCCTTCAGGTGGAGGAATACTACTATAATTTGATTTCTAACCAAGAAAACATCAAAACTTCGCAAAAAAGCATTGAATCAGCCACGGAAAGTCTGCGATTAGCCCGTTTACGCTTCCAGGCCGGTGTGGGAACCCAAACGGACGTGATCAACTCCCAGCGGGATTTAACCGATGCCAGAAGTAGTTATCTACAGGCGATCGTTGATTACAATAAATCCTTGAATAGTCTCCAGCGAGCGATTAGTAATTTACCGGATAATCGTTTGTTTGAAGTGCGTTAATTGTGCGATTTATTGATGTGTGGTGTGGGGGGAGATGGCTAAATCTCCCCTATTTTAACGGGTTTCGATGATTCTAATCTGTTGTTCCCGCAATTGCTGCAGGGTGGGAGTTTCCTGTAGTTTTTGCACCTAACGATAGGAATTACTGCGAAACAAAGCTGATCATAAATTGGACGGCTTTTTTCCTAGGCCGCTTGCAGAACATAGAAGGTATAACCATAGAAGTTGCTGAATTTCTCAAAAAGTTTCATCTCTTCTTCAGTTTCACGAATAACCGATGAGCTACTTGGGCTGATTTCCAGCTGCCCGATTCGCTCACGGAGAGGTTGATAATAATTTAGCCACCAAACCTGACTGGGCAGCCTCTGGGTAGAAAGTACCTTAAAACCAGACCTATTAGCCCGAACGATATTCTCAAACTCATTACCCATTGTATGATAGGCGTTTTGCCAATAGGCCACAGCCGGCTCTGGTAGCTCATTGGTAAACCAACTCATCTCCGAGATGACGGCAATCCCGTTGTTAGAAACAAGCGGTCGCCAGATTTTAAGCCCACATTCCGCACCCTCAACTGTCACAGATCAAAAAAGCCATTAAAGTAGTACATAATAACTAAAATTAATTCAAAGGTTAAAAGGGTTAATGAGAATATATAGCATTAAAAGGGGTATGGAGCGAGAAAGAGAAAATTCAAGAGAAAAAAATAATTGTTCAGAAAACAAGAAATAATTGATTACAATAGAAGTAGTGGAGGAATCTGTTGTGAAATTAAAACCTCAAGAAATAGAAATTCAGAACATAGACCATCTAGGGATAGTAGCAGGAATCATAGATTCAATCGGAATAGTAGAAATAATAAATGAATTAATAGGAATCGAAAAAGACGAAAAAGTAAATGCAGGTCAAGTAGTAAAAGCCATGATAATAAACGGGTTAGGATTTGTCTCCAAACCGTTATATATGTTTCCCGAATATTTTGAAACAATCGCCTGTGAACATCTAATAGGAGCAGGAGTAAAACCAGAATATCTCAACGACGATAAATTGGGGAGAGTCATGGATAAACTATTTATAAAAGGATTAGATACAATCTTTTTTATCATCGCAGTAAAAGCCGCCCAAAAATTTGGAGTATCACTATCAACATCACATCTAGACTCATCATCAATGCACGTACAGGGGCAGTATAACACTAGCTTACCAGAAGTAATATTTGAGAATCAAAAAATAGGAAATAACCAAGAATTAGAAGAAATAGCAGTAAAATCACCAAAAGAAATAACCATCACTTATGGTTATTCTCGTGACCATCGGCCGGACTTAAAACAGTTCATCATAGAAATGATATGTTCAGGAGATGGAGACATCCCAATATTTTTGAAACTAGCATCAGGAAACCAAGCAGACTCATCATGTTTTGGTCAAATAGCAGTAGAATATCACAAACAATTAGAAGTTAATAGTCTCATGGTTGCTGACTCAGCATTATATACAGAATCAAACCTGAAAATGATGTCAGATTTACAGTGGTTATGTCGAGTACCATTAAGCATAAAAACAGCAAAATCATTAATATCAACAATCCCAGAATCAGAATTTATTGATAGTACAATACCAGGATATAAATTAGGATCAAAAACCGAAAATTATCCAGGAATAGAACAAAGATGGTTAGTAGTACAAAGTCAAGAAAGAAGAGAATCAGACCTGCGTAAACTCACCCAAAAAATTACCAAAGCCGAATCAAAAGCGGTTCTTGATTTGAAAAAGTTATCACAAGAGAGATTTGCTTGTGAAGCAGATGCTATCAAGGCATTATCAAAATTATCAACCCAGTTCAAATATCACCAAATTAACGAAAGTAAGGTGACTCCAGCCAAATCTAATAAAAAAGATTCTCTCAATGAAATATCCTACCAAATATCAGCTACAGTCTGCCAGGATGAAAGTAAAATTAATACAGAATTGCTGAGTGCAGGACGTTTTATTATTGCTACGAATGTTTTAGATTCACAGGAACTTAGTGATGATTCTATGCTCAGGGAATATAAAGCTCAACAATCATGTGAACGGGGGTTTGGTTTTCTCAAAGACCCATTATTTTTTGCCGATAGTATTTTCCTTAAAAGTCCTGAGAGAATAGAGTCTATGGGAATGATTATGGGTTTATGTCTCTTGGTTTATACATTGGCTCAACGTCAAATTAGAAATGCTCTCTTGGAGTCTAAATCAACAATTAAAAATCAATTAGGTAAAGCAACTAATTCCCCTACTTTACGCTGGATTTTTCAATGCTTTCATTGTATTCATTTGATTACACTCAATCAGGAGGAACATATTTCTAATTGGAATAAGGACAGAGATTTTATCTTGCGTCTTTTACCAGATGATTGTTTACGTTACTATCAATTAGCCACCTAATTATTATCTCTATCAATTTAATTTCTATGAGTGAACATGAGCTAATATCTTTGATTTATAGCTCCATTTTACTATGTCTATAATTTAGTTTTTTACTTTAATTGATTAGTCTAAATTATGATTTATCTCTTGGATTTCTTCTTTTATTTATCTGTTGACTCCTCTAGGTGGTGTTAATTCTTATTGCTCCTTATTGAGAATAGGTTTTGATGCCATTTTTGGTGCTTTACTGTTTCTCAAATGCCTTTTTTCGCTCCTTATGTTTATTTTTATGCTAACTTTGATTTTTTCTCTCCGTAATTTCTCTCTGTGACAGCTTAGGGTGCGGAATGTGGGCTTTAATTATGGGCTTTTCGATGCCAACGCTGATCCGATTTCCTAAATTCCCACTGTAATGCGATCTCATCAGGAGTCTTAATCTTTCCTGACTAAGCTAAGACGCATTTAAACCGCTTATTCTTAGATTAGCCGAACCTCCCCCCCTTGCCCCCCGACCCCCACCCCCCCTGCCCCCCCGACATCGGGGGGGTGTTGCCTTTTGCCTCTTGCCTCGTCTCAACAAGCAATTTAAATTACGAACAGCTTATTACCAAGTCAGGGAGACAAAATCAAGGGTTTTCCCGTTACAGGAAAACCCACATATAGCACTTTTCACGTTACTGAGGTATCGACAAGTTTTGCCAACAAAGGGCTTAAGCCCCTTGCCCATACCTCATTCTGATGAAAACTGCTATAATACTGCTCACTTAAAACTCAAAACTCAAAACTGATCACTGATAACTGATAACTGATAACTGATCACTGATATTTATCTTCTCATTCTGCCCTTAACTTGATACCAAAGCCTTCTTAAACGTAGATCGAGAGAAAAACCTCGACGGGTGGGAATAACAATCGTGCCACCGATGCGATCGTGGAAAGCGCGGTTAAATTGCTCATCGCCGATCGCCATACCACAATCGGCGAAAAGGGGCGAAGATAATAAAATCAAGCTTAAAGGATTGCCAAAAAAAGTATTTAACCCTACCATCATTAAAGCTGCCCCGCCACCAGCGATCGCCTCTCGTTTGCTTAACTCCAAAATTCCGGGTAAACGCTGAAGTCGTAGATCGATGATCTTCATATCCAAGGCCCAACGTCCTAAACTCTGACCCCGATTCTGTGCGACTAATAACACCCGCAAACACCACCAGATCAGGAGAAAAAGGAAAAATTGCAGTACAGGCGAACTGTTGGCAAAGGAGCTTAAAAACCAGATCGAGGCAAAGTCGATCAGGAAAGCATAGGCGCGACGATCTAAGGGAATTTTCGGAAATTTTTGCGGTAGATTATCTTCAGGCGGGATCGGGTAAACCATAAAAGACCTCTTGTAAAAATCAAAAATTGTTGTTAGGGTTAGGAGTCAGTAGCCAGTAGTCAGGAGTCAGGAGAATTAAGAATGAATAATAATCAGTTAAATAGTCTATTTACAGACTTTATGCCATTTAATCCTTATTTTTGCCGTTTTTGAACCCTGAAAAATTAATTATGCAAGAGATTTAAAGTAAATTCTCGGAAAAATCCTGCTGTTTATCTTCCACTTTAATCGGGAAATTGGCAATTCTAGGATAGTTGTCTCTTGTCTTTTTTCTCCCCCTGTCTCGGAGTCTTCCGTCTCGGAGTCTGCTCACCTAACGGCAGATTTTTGATTTTTGCAGGAGATATAATTATTAATCGACTCGGAGATCTAAGCTACCATTGAGCAAAGGTAGCCCAGAATACAGGGATAATCATGGAGCAAGATTCATTACTAACGGAGGTTATTCTGACCCATCCGCGGCAAAGTTTGGGAGAGATCCAATTGGATTGGATGCCACAACCGGGTAATTATTTGGCCTTAAAAGGACAAACCTACGCAGTTTTGGAACGTCACCACCAGTATCAATACAAGATTGGTGGCTATTGTTTACGCAAAATTTCCCTTTATGTACAAACTGCTCCCACTCCTAACGAAAAAAGTTTGATTGAAGGACGTTGGGTGATGGGGGATGCTAGTTGTCGTTTTAACGCCAGATCTGAACTGTTGCGCTGTGCGATTAACCCCCCCGGTCCCTGTCAAGATTGTCGTTTTTACGAAACTATTAACCCTTAAAAGAGCCTTTTTTCGGCAACAATCTGGCTATTTTCCCCGATATATACCGATAGCTAACCGCTATAAGTAGTCGGACATAAATTCTGTCGTCTGTCTTAAGAAATGTAATTCTGGCAATTCTTGCTGACGACCGACTCCCACGGTTAACTTTACTTTTGTCCGACCACTTAGTGAGCAATCGCCTATGAATCATCCTTACTCTTGGATCGAGGATAGCTTAAAAACCCTCCATCGGGCCAATTGGTATCGAAGGGTTAAAACCATTCAAGGCCGGGGCGGAGCCGTTATAGAATTAGAGGGTCGATCGCTGATTAATTTTGCCAGTAATGATTATCTGGGATTAGCAGCCGATGAAAGAATGATCGCAGCAGCCATAGCAGCGACACAAAGCTATGGAACTGGAAGCACCGGCTCGCGTCTATTAAGTGGACACCGAGATATTCATCGAGATTTAGAATTAGCGATCGCATCCTTTAAAAATAGCGAAGACGCGATTGTTTTTAGTTCGGGATATTTAGCCAATTTGGGGACAATTACCTGTTTAGTGGCGCAGAAAGACCTGATTTTAGGCGATCAATACAATCACTCTAGCCTCAAAAATGGAGCCAAGTTAAGCGGTGCCACGGTGAAAGAATACCGGCACAATAGTCTCGAAGACTTAGAAAATCAGTTATTAGCCCACCGTCATCACTATCGTCATTGTTTACTGCTCACTGATACAGTGTTTAGTATGGATGGGGATATCTGTCCCCTAGCGGGAATTCTCGCTCTAGCCGAGATTTATAATTGTATGGTTTTGGTGGATGAGGCCCACGCTACCGGAGTTATGGGGGAAAATGGCACAGGTTGCGTGGAATATTGTGGTTGTCAGGGACGGGAATTAATTCAGATGGGAACCCTGAGTAAAGCTTTAGGCAGTTTAGGGGGATATGTGACTGGAAACGCCAAAATTATCGATTTTATCCGCAATCGCGCCGCCACCTGGATTTATACTACCGGTTTATCCCCCGCCGACACCGCCGCCGCTAAAATGGCTTTAGAGATTATTCGTCTGGAACCGGAACGTCGCCAACGCCTACACCAAAATATTAATTTTGTCAAGAGTAACTTAAATAATTTTAATATATTACCTTCGGAAGCGGCGATTTTATGTTTGCCGGTAGGCAATCCGGGTCAAGCCCTAGAATTATCGCAAAAACTGCTAGAAAAAGGGATTTTTGCCCCCGCCATTCGTCCTCCTACCGTTCCCACCAGTCGTCTGCGATTTACTGCCATGGCCACCCATAGCCTCGCCCATCTAGAGATTCTTGTCCAGTCTATTGGCGAATCTTTCCCCTCATAGGGAAAAAGTTTTTCGTGGGAAGTGGGGAACAACTAAGTTGAGCGGCGGTTAGCATCCTTGATCCCATCATCAAGCTCTCTAGCCTGGCCGCTCCAACGACTTGTTAGACTGGGCTTTCGCAATAAGTTTACGACTTCTCTGCCGCTTGCTGCTTCCTTTTTGCGTAGGTCTGCAAAGATTGCATCCAAGTCATAGTTGAAGGACTTGGCATACTCTTCACGGATTCGGTGGATCTCCTCGACAATTTCATCTGTCCACATGACTTAATCTCCCATTAGTTCGTTGGGTGTGCAAAGGATAGGCAATACATAGCCACAACCAAGGGTAATCTCAGCTAACTTACCCTGTATTTGAGCATTAGCAATATGCTTACAGTTCCACGTTAACAGATAATCCATGCCGTGGACAGTTGCGGCGGCAATGTGGATCGCGTCAACTTTCGCTTTTGGAGGCAGATTACTGCGGGTTAAGAATTGTTTAGCCAAATCTTGTGCAGCGTCATTCAATGCTAACAAGGGAAAATCACGCAAAATATCCAGCCTTGGGGAGGCGATCGCTGTATCCCCTTTAGCTACTTCCTCTAGGACAGCCTCCGAAGTGTACAGAATAAAGTCGTTTCGACGAAATTCCCACCATTCCCGTGTTATTTCAATATTGGCAGCAATAATCAGGTTTTTGGTCGATCTGGCTGTCAGATAACCAATAACACTGGTTTCAATATAGACGGTTTCGCTCACGGCAATCTAGAAAATCTATCCCACGTCTATCCTACTGCATTTAATCTTGGTTTTGAGGGAGTTGGGTAACAGCCGTCAACCCAAGCTACAAGAGCAGCGATCTGCTACGCAGTGCCTTCGGCATCGCACTTAAACCCACAGCTGCAATCAATGTGCATGGTGCGTTCCCCCAAAAATTGATCGCTGGAGCAGTAGGAGCCACATTAGGGAACGCACCCTACAAGATTGCGATCTGCTACGCAGTGCCTTCGGCATCACACTGCACCAATTTAATTTAACGGCGCAAAAGTTCAGCAATTTTAGTGAGTGTCACTGAACCAGCTATGCCATCAGGTATTCCTAACCCATTTTCAAGTTGAAATTTTTCGACCGCTTGTGCTAACTCAGGATTGAATGCTTGATCTATATTCCCATGATAATAACCAAGCTGATTTAACATCTCTTTAAGTTGCGTTATTCCAACACCTTCATTTTTGAGATGGGTGTGAGTGAGGGATTCTTGTGTTGCTAATTTCTCTTGAGGACTCATTTTTGCAAGTATGTTAACAGTCCAAGAATCATAATTCTGCTGCCGAATATCACGGGCTTGTTGCGAGAGTATTGCTTCATTTTGTTGAACCCGCTCCAGCGTTTGCAATAGTTTGTTATCCATTTTCTCTACTTTTGCGTCAATTTTCTGAATTTTCTCTTTAACCTCATTCATAGCAATCTCGATACCACCGCTGCCGACCTTTATAGTCTTGACGTAAACCGCTATTTCTTCAAGATATGGAATTATGGCTGATATAAGTGCAGAATAAAACCAGTATATAGCTTGAGTTTTAATAGCAGTGTCAGATGAGACAAATAAACTATGGCAACAGACTACTAGAGCAAAGATAGCGAATGAAATACTAATAGTCGAAATGTTTGCGCGTCGCATGATTAATTATTCTCCCAAAAACTAAACTTGCTTAATTATGCACCCTTTTATATTTTCAAATAAACTAATCTTAATCTGAAATTTCGGGAATGACAATTTGTTCTCCGCGTTGTAAGAGAGCTTTTAGCCATAGTTGACAATCAAGAGTAATACCTGTGGCTTTTGGATTAGTGACCATTCCCAGTGGTCCAGAATCTAGCAAAATCAGACGGATCATGGAAATAAGAGGCGATCAGATAACCGATCTTCGTCAAGAGCAGTTTTCAGAAAATCCCAGGCTTGCTGATGCTCCGAGGCATCTTCAGTGTCATGTAGCCACGAATCTAGAAGGTCGATCGCCGCTTGATTTTTCTGGGCTTGTTCAGCATCAATTACAATCGAACTGTTTAGTTAGTACATAGACCAAAAACAAGCTGTGACTGGGTTATAATTTTTGGAGATGTCTAATGTAAAGGCGATCGCACTGGACAGTAGTACGAGATTTCACAATCTTTCTGGCTCTAGTTCTCCAAAATCTTGATCAAATGTATCAAATGTCAAGAGAATACGATTTTTTGCCTGGGCGCGACTTAAAACTTCCCGGTCC
The DNA here is from genome assembly GCF_027531875.1 of Microcystis sp. LE19-84.1B. Lineage (NCBI taxonomy): Bacteria > Bacillati > Cyanobacteriota > Cyanophyceae > Chroococcales > Microcystaceae > Microcystis > Microcystis sp. LE19-84.1B. Next base: position 18,417 of record NZ_JAPZSR010000177.1, read on the forward strand.
GAGATTCCGGGGGATTCCACCCTAATCCACAGGACATCATGGCCATTTTGTACTAGGGCTTCAACTGCCTAAGTACAGGACAAAAAGCTTGAAAAGTAGGCAGGAGTAAGGTTTGATGAGAAATAGCACTAATCTCGAAAACCCTATAAACCAGTATAGCGCCCTAAATCAATCCCTCCAACCCCATCTAGGGGTGTTACCCAGTGCCTTCGGTATCGCACTTAAACCCACAGCTGCAATGAATGTGCATGGTGCGTTCCCCAAAAATCGATCGCTGGAGCAGTAGGAGCCACATTAGGGAACGCACCCTACGGCTGCGTTGTTAGACCGCGCCTCACCGAATCTCTTCTAGCACTGGCTCATAAGGCTTCAATCTTGACCTTACCGCCCTCAATGTTATCGACCTGCAACCGATATCTGTAAAGCAGCGCCATTCCTAGTAGAGGCTCTGTTTCTGATTCTGCAATATCAATCTCTTGGTACTGCCCATCCCATATCACAGTCCCAGTGTACAGATCAAAATAAGTTTCACTGCCATCACCCAGCGTGACAAAATCAGAACCACTCCAAGGTAAATTTAATGTAGCGATGATTGTAGAGGGCAAAGATAAAAATCCATCGAACCCGGTATCAATCACCGCGTCAACCGCTTGCAGTTGCCGATTTGAGTTTCCGACTACAATCGTTAGCGTGGCTTCACGCCGCAAATTTACAACACCTTCCATCATGGATTTTTCTTCAAACTCCGTGCCCCGAAATGATAAACAGCGCGATGTCCGATACGAATGATCCAAGGTTGGGCATCGGGGTGACGTTCAAAGAGCCGATTAGTTGCAGGCACAACGTTTTCATCGACTTCAAACTCTCCAGTTTCAATGTCGATCGCTACAATCTTACCTTCATTACCGGCTTCGACTTGCTGCCGAATGCCAGATTCGTAGAGTTTTTGCCCTCGCTCGGCTAACTCATCTTTGGGATAACGCCGTTGACGAACTGCCATCTGGTTGACCTCAACTCAGTATTTTGCCTTAATTATACTCTGATTTATTCTAACGAAGTGCTCCCGCTCTACTACTGATGAGCCGCCTCATTGGAAGCCCCCCAGTGGTGCACTTCAAATTTGAATCGGCGCTTCAATAAATGTGCATGGTGCGTTCCCCAAAAATTGATCGCTGGAGCAGTAGGAGCCACATTAGGGAACGCACCCTACAAGATCGGCGATCACTTTAACCCACAGCTGCAATCAATGTGCATGGTGCGTTCCCCAAAAATCGATCGCTGGAGCAGTAGGAGTCACATGAGGGAACGCACCCTACAAGATCGGCGTGCTGCTACGCAGTGCCTTCGGCATCGCACTTTAACCCACAGCTTTAATAAATGTGCATGGTGCGTTCCCCAAAAATCGATCGCTGGAGCAGTAGGAGCCATATTAGGGAACGCACCCTACAAGATCGGCGATCACACTATTCGGAAGCTTGTCGGCATAACTACTAATTATACGGAAACTTTCCGTATAACACCCCTGAAAGTAACGATATTTGGAAACTTCCAGCATATCACTCCATTTAGACGCAATCACCAGAACTTTCCCCTATATCACGCCCAAAAGCCTGTTAGCCAGATTAGCTTACTGCAAACAGCCTCCTTTAAGGAGACTTTTCACAGAAGCTTTCTAGAAATCTAGCAAAGATTCTTGTATCTGGCTGCACTTTGTTACAAAATTTCACTATTATTTCGGGTAAGGTATCGTAAATCCCTTGATAGATTCAATCGGGACTCACTTCTGGGAAAACCGCTATAGATCCCCTGCAAAAATCAAAAATCTGACCTTAGGTGAGGAGAATCCGAGACAGGAGGAGAAAAAAGACAGGAAAATTTAGTACAAAAGCTCTACTCTCCCTGCTCTGGCGCTCCCTAGCTTACCAGAGGTCGATTATTCACTAAATGGTATCAAAAAAATCGGGTCTAAAACCTCGTCTTTACTCGTTTTATTGTAACGGGATTTGGTATCACAGCTGCAATCAATGTGCATGGTGCGTTCCCCAAAAAATCGATCGGTGGAGCAGTAGGAGCCACATTAGGGAACGCACCCTACAAAATCTACGCAGTGCCTTCGGCATCGCACTTTGTAAAATGGGTTGAAATATTGCAATAGAATCATTCTCCCGCAATGGTCAAAACTTTTCTGTAGAGTGTTTCGCTAATTCGGAATTCTGCTTTTAAGATTAGCTGATCAATAATCGGTTTAATATTCATAATCAATTCTTTTTGCTTGGCTTCGAGTAAAACGCCCAATATTCCAGTAATATTTAGCCCAAGAGATTGTGCGACTTTGCGTCCTTTTCTTTCATCCAAAATTAATATATCTGCGCCTAATTCTAGCGCTAAAATAATCCCTTCTGATTCTCCTCGGTCTAATTTATTGAGTAGTTGATTAACTTGGTTTTGCTGGGTGACGGGCCGTGTTTCTATCCAAGATAAGGTCATGATTTCAATCGTGCCAGGTACAGCGTAGCCTAAACTCGCCATTTCGTCATAAACGGCTTGAGGAATGATAATTGTTCCATAGAGTTGATGCAAAAGGGTTAACTGGTTAACGGCGGCTAGGTTGGTAATGGGTGAGGTGTCACTCACGACGATCATAGTCTGCCTAGTTTTTGTAAGGTTTGGATATCTTCTTCTAATTCTTCAAGGTCATAATGGACACAAATCTCTCTTAGATTAAGTTCGTGTTGAAATTGGAGGAGGTTCATGCCTGCAAGATGACGGGCTTTGCCGATGCTGATTTTGTCTTGTTTAAAGAGCATGATGGCGATTTCTAGTTTTAGCTCGTCTTCGGAGAGTCCTGATGCGGTCAGTATGTCATTAGGAATAACTACGCTCATAATTTTTAGGGGTTGGCGATTGTCAAATCAGCGATGGTTTTATGATAGCTCGCTTGTGTCTAGTGCCTTGAGGGAGGTTGATGATTTCTCCAATCTCCATTAAAAAGAAGCAAATATCAAATAATCCTCTTTTAAATAGCAAAAAATAGACCCTTGCGGTTCAAGGGGTGACAGAGGGGCTACAAGCTAGATAGAGCGGGGGGTCTAGCCAAACGACCCCCTAAAGAAATAGAGTGGTTAGGACAACCACTCAAAATTTTAAAATGTTACCTTCATTCTATCAGGCTTGTTTACAGGCGAACCTTAGCGAGGCGAGCTATTTGACCTTACAGATCCTAATCCTGCTCTTACAAAGTCATCGGATA
>NZ_JAPZSR010000132.1:0-13966 GCF_027531875.1 Microcystis sp. LE19-84.1B
AAGAACAGCAGCGAGTATTGGGGAAAATATTGACGGTGCTATCAGGTCATAAAATAGTGGTGTTAGGAGATAGAGAATTTTGCTCGGTCAGTCTTGGAAAGTGGCTTCAGAAGCCGAGTTTGTACTTTTGTTTAAGACAAAAACAAAGTACAAATGTGAAGACAAAAGAAGGAATTTATCAAGAAATGAGAGCCTTAGGTTTAAGTCCAGGAACTCAACTATTTTTGAATGATGTCAATGTTACAAAAGAGCAGGGGTTTGGAGAGTTTAACTTTAACTTGGCTGGTAAGTGGAAAAAAACCTATCGGGGTTTTAAAACAAAAGAACCTTGGTATATTCTGACTAACTTTGGAGATTTAGAGACGGCAATAATTGCCGATCAAAAAAGATTTGATATTGAGGAGATGTTTCGAGATTTTAAGTCGGGAGGCTATAGCTTAGAAGGTTCTCAATTAGCACCGCAATACCTATCAAAGCTGATAATTGTTATAGCTATCGCCTATACAAGTGCCACACTGCAAGGTAAAAAAATTAAGGATATGGGAATCCAAAAATATGTCACAAGACCTGAAAAAAGATATAAAGGTCAACGCAGACACAGCAGTTTTTATGTGGGTCAACATCTCTATCATTGGCTCCAGCTACATCAAATGTTCCCAAAAAATATAGAAGAGCTAATGCAAATTAGCCGCTATCGGTTGAAGGATTACATCAAGGGACAAAGAGCGATATCGCTTGCCCTATCCACCTTCTAGCTGGCTTGTCCCCCTCCCAGCTTATTTTCACAATAGCCTGAATTGATTCTCGTTGGAAAAAATTTTCATAAATGCTGTCTTTAATGGCTAAATAAATTTGATATTCTGGTTCAATAAGACTGATTAAATTTCGATATAAAATATATTGTCCTAAAGCTAGGGACTTATACTAAATCTGGTTATTAAAGACTGATTATTTATTCCCCTTTTTGCATGAGTGCATGAGTAGAAAACGGGTTTCTCCGAGAAACCCGTTTTCTGTGCGTTACTCAACGGATTTAGTATTAAAAAGCTTTTGATTTCCACAACAATTTTACGTCCATTTCTTTCAGCAGCCAGAGGTTTTTCTGCTGCTAAATCAGCAAATAATTCAGTATCTTTATATTTAATTTTATAAGGGCGCTGATACCCCCTTCCCCCCTTGATAAGGGTGTTGATCCCCCCTGCCCCCCTTGATAAGGGGGGTGTTGATCGCTGGGGGGATCTGAATTAACACCCACTTACTTAGGGGAGAATTGTTGATTACTTCCCTCTAGTTTTTTCGGCCCAAACTTTGCTGGGTAATCCCCAAACATAGATGAAACCTTCAGCAGCTTTATGATCAAATTGATCCTCGGCTCCGTAGGTAGCTAAATCGGGAGAATAGATAGAATTGACTGACTGACGACCGACCACTTTAGCGTTACCTTTAAACAGTTTCACTCGCACCGATCCCGTCACCTGTTCTTGGGTTTTGAGGATAAAAGCATCGATCGCTTCCTTTAAGGGACTGTACCACAATCCTTTATAAATTAACTGTCCGTAGGTCTCTTCAATTCCCCGTTTATATTGGGTAACATCTCCAGTTAAAGTCAAACTTTCTAAGTCCCGGTGAGCATCAATTAAAACTAATAAAGCCGGGGCCTCGTAAATTTCTCGGGATTTAATTCCCACTACCCGGTTTTCGATCATATCTAAACGACCAACACCGTGTTTACCCACTAGGTCATTTAATTGACTAATTAGCGTGACAGAATCGAGATTTTCTCCGTTTAAACTGACAGGAATCCCCTGATTAAAACCAATATCGACGTATTCCGGCTCGTTGGGAGTATCGGCGATCGCTTTGGTCATTAAATAGATTTCTTCCGGGGGTTCCGTCATCGGATCTTCCAAGGGACCGGCTTCAATACTGCGCCCCAACAGGTTACGATCGATACTAAAAGGCGAGGATTTTTTCACAGGAGACTCGATCCCGAATTTTTCCCCGTAGGCGATGGTTTCTTCCCGGCTCATGCCCCATTCCCTGGCGGGAGCGAGAACTTTTAAACTAGGATTGAGGGTCATAATGCCGACATCAAAACGCACTTGATCGTTACCTTTGCCGGTGCAGCCGTGAGAGACGGCATCGGCCCCGTATTTCTCGGCGGCCTCTACTAATAATTTAGCGATTAAAGGACGAGCCAGGGCGGTAGAAAGGGGATAACGATTTTCGTACAGGGCATTAGCTTGAATTGAGGGAAAAGCGTATTCTTTGACGAATTCTTCCTGGGCATTGACGACTAAGGATTCGATCGCTCCGCAGCGCAGAGCCTTTTCTTGAATTGGTCCCAATTCGTCTCCCTGTCCTAAATCGGCGGCTAGGGTAATCACTTCTTCTACTCCCCATTCCTGTTTGAGATAGGGAATACAGACGGAAGTATCGACTCCTCCGGAATAAGCTAAAACCACTCTCTTGGCGCGTCCCATAATTTTTTCACCTAAAAACGACTAATTGATTACTCTTTTAATTTTATTATATATCTTGGGGATTTGATGCTTCTTTTTTAATGCTTTTTTGTTTAGTTTTTGATGAAGAAAAGGAATAGGAAGTCACGAGCAAAGAGCAAAAACTAAACGGGCAACCGGCCGCTATTTACGTTTACTGGCAGGACGACGGGAGGATTTTTTCGGAGCGGTATTTTGGGGATTATCGTTAGTTTTATCTTTAAATATTGGAATAGTAAAATGAAACTGACTGCCGTTATTTTTGCCCTGGGATTCTGCCCAAATTTCGCCGCCCCAACCATTAACGATCTGACGACAGATAGCCAGTCCTAAACCGGTTCCCCCGGCACTGCGTCGCAGGGCCCCCTCCTCTTGGTAAAAGCGATCAAAAACCTGTTCTAAACGATTGGGTTCGATCCCGCGTCCAGTGTCAGAAATGGTTACTTCTAGAGTTTTTGGCTTTCCCGAAGCGACTTCGATCGAGACATTTCCCTCGCGACCGGTAAACTTACAGGCATTATCGAGAAGTTTGGAGAGTAATTCCACTAACCACTCGCCATCGGCTAAAACAAAGGGCAGATTAGGGGGGACAAGATTGCTAATTTTTGGGTTGTCGTTGTCGAGATTGCGGGAGTGAACATGACTGATGGCTAATTCCACACATTCCGATAAGGATAAAGCTTCGGGATTCCAATTAACCCGGCCACTTTCTAACCGAGAAAGAGTTAAAAAATCTTGGATTAATTTACGCATTCGTTCCGCATCTTTCAGGGCAGTATCAAGCATAATTTGGCGCATTTCTGCCGGCATATCCGGTTCCGAGGCCAAACTTTCTAGACAGACTTGAATGGTGGAGAGGGGGGTGCGTAATTCGTGGCCGGTTATGGCGACTAAATTAGAACGAGTGCGATCGAGAGCGGCTAATTGTTCATTTAAATCCTGTAAATTAGCGTAGGCTTCTGCTTGAATGAGGGCGACTCCGATTTGAGTGGCCACCGCATCCACAAGGGCGACATCCTCGCTTTTCCAAGTGGTGGTATAGGGTCCACAGTGATGCAGTTCCAACATTCCCAAGAGACGACTTTGGTAAAGAATCGGTACTAATAACCAGGAATAGATGGAACATTCCCGCACCAGATTTTGAATGGAATCGCCGGGGAGACGGGGATCGTGAATAGCGTCTTCGATTTTCAGGGATTCTCTCAATTCCAGCACTTCCTGAAAAAGAGGATTATTTTTCAGTGGCCATTTTTGTCCTTTGATGGAACTAATGCCGGAGTTTAAAAATTCGTGTTCGATGGTGGCGTTAATGTCGGCCTCATGACAACGATAGACCACGCAGCGACAGACTCCCAATCCCTGCCCCAATTTCTGCACTGCCACCTGTAGGATAGCTTCCGGATCGAGGGAACGACGGATCGAGGCTGTCACCGAGTTGATCAGTCTTTCCTTGTGTTCTTTCGATGCCAAGGAACGATTGGCTTTCAGCAGTTTATACTGTCCCGCTTGCAAATAAGTGACCAATCGCTGGACAAAGGGATCTGGTTCCTCTTGATGATCCCTGTCCGTCAGTTCACAGATCAGGTATTCTTCTTGAGCGCGCCTAATTTTGTCGGCTAGTTCGGGACGATAATCGAGAATATGATTTAAAAGAATTTGGGCGGCCTGTTGACTTACATGGCGATCGCTCGTCCAAAGCCCCTCAAAACGGCGATTATTATCCATAGCTGCCCCATTTTCCCCCTCTGCTGTCAGATGGGTTCGTTCCCGACAGATTAAACAACTAGCATAATGGCGACTGATAACCACTAGATGCCATTCTTGGGCTAAACTGTCCTCCGGTTGAAAAGCGATCGTCTCGTAAATGTCGGAACTATGCTTAAAATCGGTTTCTGGGGCCGACAAAACATAAACTTGCCCGCTTTTGTGGGCAATGCGTCGATAGCGATGGGCCTCTTGACGATAAAAGCGCTCACGCTGAAAACTGGCAATCACTAACGGTTGATCGTCTTCCGCTAAAACCTGATCCTCCATGGCGTGGGATAGCGCGGTCAGGGATGCTTTGAAGTACATCTGCGATCGCCATTGGGGGAGTAACTGCAACAGTTCTGTTAAAACAGAAGTTGATCTGCTCATCGATAATCTGTCTCGAGTCGGGTGTGACTAGCAAGCGCGATAGAGGGAACTAGCAATTTCTCCCTTGACCCTATCCTACAGGCTCAAGGGGACAAGAGGTGAGATCGTGACGTCAAGAAATTTAAACCGAGTGATGCCAAAAGTGAGCGAAATTATTCTAGCTAACTAGGTGTAGGCGACTTTCATTGCCCAAAGCATCAGAGCAATAATACTACCGATAACGATAATGGACGATATCGCCACTACTGCCGGTTTATCGGCCCCCTCGAATTTCATGATGCCACGATTTAAGTCTGACATTGCTCTTAACTCCTTTTCATGAGATGGATGTAGAAAGTATGAGACACTTTAGGATCATAAATTAGCTAACTCTCATCTATCCGTGTTATTAGAAATTGGTATCATTCGGCTGTCTTTAATCATTCTAGGCGTTCTTTTCGCCCTTGCCCTTTTCCTTGAGGCTATTTTAAGAATTGTCTTCGGGTTCGGTAATCCGCTTATTTACAAAGCTGATGCCGAAATTGGCTATCTTTTGGCTCCTAATCAACAAACGCGCCGGTTTTCCAATTTTATCGCCGTTAATCAGTATTCGATGCGGAGCGATCCGATTACACCCCAACGGCCCCCAGAGACGACGAGAATCATGTTAATCGGTGATTCGATCGCTAATGGCTCCTGGTGGACAGATCAAAAAGAGACCATTTCTGCTTTAATCGCCAAAAATTTAGGCCAGAATCTGACGAGTTCAGTGGAAGTTCTCAATGCTTCGGCTAATTCTTGGGGACCGCGCAATCAATCGGCCTATCTCCGACGTTTCGGCACCTTTGAATCCCAGGTGATTGTGTTATTAATGAACACCGATGATCTGTTCGCTTTAGCTCCTAGTTCGGCGGTGGTGGGACGAGAAATTAATTATCCCGCTCGCCGGCAGGCTTTAGCTTTAATCGAGTTGTACGATCGATATTTTAAGCGTTATCCTCCCCTACCACCGGTGCAAGAAGGAGGCGATCGAGTGGGCAATAATTTAACCGCTCTTGCCCAAATTCAAGCCCTTGCTCAGGCTAATCAAGCCCGTTTAATTATCGCTATTACCCCCCTCATTCGCGAAGCTCAAAAACAGGGGCGAGATTATGAATTAAAAGCCCGTCAAAGACTAGCGGATTTCACCAGCAACCAGCAGATTTTTTATCTAGATTTTCTGCCCATTTTTCAAGCACATCCCAATCCTGATTCCCTCTATATCGATAATATTCATCTCAGTCGAGACGGTAACGAGTTAATTAGTCAAAAACTGACCGAGGCAATCAAAAATGTCTTTTAAGTAGGGTTTACTGAATCAGTTATCAGTTATCAGTTATAAATCAGTAATCAGTTATCAGTTAAGTAGGTAGGCGTTAAAAATTATCAGATCCCCCCGCCTATCGGCACCCCCCTTATCAAGGGGGGCAGGGGGGATCGAACCTAAAATCGATTTTAAATTTAATTATAACCAGTTACTTATCAGTGATCAGATGTGAGTTTTCAGTTTACATTTTTATCAGTTATCAGTTCACTGATTACTGTTCACTGATTACTGTTTACTGAAAATACACCCCACTTCCCTAACAACCATACCAAAGCTTTTCTATCTGCTTTGCCAGATCCGATAACTTGGAGCGATCGCTTGTATCCCTTAACAGGGTGACATGGCCTAATTTTCGACCAGGACGGGATTTTTTCCCGTACCAAAAAACGTGAGCGCCTGGAATTGCCGCTAAAATTGCTCTTTTTTCGGCATAATCGCCGTCACTATCCTCAAAACCCAATAAATTAACCATGACTGCCCCGGCAGATTTTAAATCCGTGGCTCCGAGGGGCAAATTAGCCACTGCTTGCAGTTGTAGGGCAAATTGGGAGGTAAGACAGGCAGAGAGGCTGTAATGACCCGAATTATGGGTACGGGGAGCGATTTCATTAATCAATACCTCTCCCTGGGAAGTGACAAATAATTCCATCCCGAAAACACCCACCGCCGACAAACTACTTAACAGATGATGGGCGATATGTTCGGTTTGAGCTTGTAATGATTGGTTAAGAGCGGCGGGAGCAATCACCCAGTGACAGACTTGCTCCTCTTGATGGGTTTCCACCACGGGATAGGTGACGATTTCCCCGGTTAATCCCCTAGCGGCAACGATGGCTAATTCTCGCTCGTAGGGAATATAAGCTTCTAACATCAAGTCAAGACGCTCTAATTGCCGCTTTTTGGCGTTTAATTCTTCAGGAGTGCGGATAATAAAGGTTCCTTGACCATCATAACCCTGTCGTCGCGCTTTCAGCACTAGCGGAAAAGGATAATTTTCTAGTTGGGATAAATTATCTATTGCCCAAAAATCAGGCACAGGCAACCCTAGGGAGCGTAAATAACATCTTTGCTCGTATTTATCCAATAGGGGGCGCAGATTTGCCAAACTAGGATAGAATTTCACTCCTGTGGCCGCTAATTCTTCTAGGGCATCTAAATTAACAAACTCATTTTCAAAAGTGATCAGATCACAATGTTGAGCTAGTTTTTTTGTGCCTTCCACGTCAGCTATTTCTGCGAAGACAACCCCGTCAGCTAAAGCAACGGCGGGATCGTCGGGGTTTGGTGTTTGTACAATTAGAGAAATGCCTAATTTCTTGGCTTCCTGTGCCATCATCCAAGCTAATTGTCCACCACCAATAACACCAACCCTTGTTTGCATCATTGATCACATCCTAAAGATTCCGGGGTAGAGACGCCGGTTTTTGAGTTGACACCCTCGGCTCTTTCACAGAGATTTTTGATTTGTTGAGCGTCAAGCACTGCAAAACTAAAATCAGCACCGTTGATGTTTACTCCCTCGAAAATGGTACGCAGCATGATCGCTTCGGCAAAAATGGCATCGCTTAAATCGGAATTTTTAAAGGTACTCAGATAGGCTAACCCATTGGTTAAGTCCGCTCCATGAAAGTTGCCTTCGATGATAGAGGCTCCGTTAAACACTGCCCCGCGCAAATCGGCAGAACTAAAGTTAGAATCTTGGAGATTAACGTTAGTAAATTGGGCAGATTGCAAATTTTGTCCCGAAAAATCCTTTCCTGTCAGATTCTGGTTTTCATAACTGGCATTGGCTCCTGTGACAGCAGCAGAACTGGCAGCTAAGGCATTGACAGGAGATAGGATAAATAGTAAGGCAAAAAAAGCGATCGCTAATCGAAAGATAGTCTTCATTGGCGGCAAATTCCATCAGTGGGCATTCTTGATTTTATAGCAGTAAGTCATCAGCCGTCAGCTTTCCGCTGGCCGCCAGAAATTGCCGGCACACAAACCTTTATAATGGCTGTCTAGGCTTATACTGCCATGCAATTTGGTCTAAACAAAAATATTTAAGCCACGGGCCCCCAGTTTTCAGCTAAATAAAGTAAAAGACAAAAGTTAATTCATTTTCTCTCTCCTGACTTCTATTTCTAAGGACAATTTCTGATTTATACAAGAGGTTTGATGGATACACCGCAACTTTTATTCAATGGTTTAGCCGTCGGCAGTATTATTGCTCTGGCTGCTGTTGGGTTAACCCTTACCTGTGGCATTTTGCGTCTGTCTAATTTTGCCCACGGCGATTTTATGACTTTGGGTGCTTACATAACTTGGGTGGTAAATGCTCAAGGGATTAATCTCTGGTTAGCGATGCTGGTGGGGGCAGCGGTGACAGCTATTGCCATGCTCATTGCCGAGAGATTATTATGGAAACCTATGCGCGATCGACGGGCTGATTCTACCACTTTAATTATTATTTCGATCGGTTTGGCTTTATTTCTTCGCAATGGTATTTTAATGATCTGGGGCGGTAGTAATCAACGCTACGATCTGCCTGTGATGACCGCTACAGAAATTTTTGGGATTAAAGTAGCTTTAGATCGCTTGTTAGTTATTGGTTTGGCAATTATAGTTATTATTGCCCTCCATTTGTTATTGCAAAAAACTAAGATCGGTAAGGCGATGCGCGCCGTAGCTGACAGCACCGATTTAGCTAGAGTAACCGGAATTAACGTCGAATGGGTTGTCTTCTGGACATGGATAATTACGGGAGTTTTAACTGCTTTAGCCGGAGCGATGTTCGGGTTAATTACTGGGGGAGTGCGTCCCAATATGGGCTGGTTTTTAATCTTACCAATGTTTGCCGCCGTGATTTTAGGTGGTATTGGTAATCCCTACGGAGCGATTGCTGGGGCTTTAATTATTGGTGTTGCCCAAGAAATTAGTGTTCCCTTAATTGGTTCTGATTATAAATTAGCCGTGGCTTTATTAATTATGATCTTGCTGTTATTATTCCGTCCCCAAGGTTTATTTAAAGGCACGGTTTAACAGTTATCAGTTATCAGTTATCAGTTATCAGTTATCAGATGTAAGTTTTAAGTTTGAAGTTTTAAGTTATTTATAGCGCTTTTCACGTTACTGAGGTATCGACAAGTTTTGCCAACAAAGGACTTAAGCCCCTTGCCCATGCCTCATTCTGATGAAAACTGCTATATTTACTGATTACTATTTACTGTTTACTGATTACTGTTTACTGATTACTGAAAAGCCCAATCTTTAATCCTGAATATATTCTTCCCCGGTGATTAAAGCGTATTCAGCGCGGGTGAATTCTCGACCTAAATAAGCAGCATGATCGAACATAGTAATCGGACAAGGGTGGGTTTCTTCGATCACTTTTACGGCTAATTCTTTGGCGGTTCTTGCGGTGTAAATAGTCTCAGGATTGCGATCAAGTTTTTGCCTAACACCGATAACTTTTCCCGTTTCTGGATCGACGGCTAAACCTTTTTCATTGATAATATTGCTGTAATGTTTGGCACAGATTAACCCTGCTTCTCGGTCTAGATAAATAATAAAATATCCTCCGGGATCGAGAGCGATCGGGCGTTTGGAAAGTTGATGATCAATAGCTGTGATTTGGGATTTTAATTCGCTCATTTTCTTGACAAAATCACTTAAATATGTAGATGAAAGCAAGAGCAAATTATATCACATACCATCATCCTTGTCCTCTGGCAACATGGGGATAAACTCAGAAAAACATAAACAGGGACACTTGTAGAGTAACCCAAGGGCTAGTATTATTGTCCGCGGCGAGACGAATAGCAGTGCCTGGAAAAGCCACGGAACCAACCCCCTGAAGCAAGAAATTTTGAGACAGATAATATCGCCCAATTAACAGTAATTCATGGCCAAGATCATAGGATTTCAGCGTCTGGAGGGCGGGATTACCCCCTAAGTTATTCAACGTGTCGGCAAACCGGTAGTAGTAATCTAGGGATAACTCAAAGTTACTGGTAGGCATCACCGTAAAATTGACTCGATGAGAAAAACTATTAGAGTTGTTATAAACCTTGCCGAGACTAATTCCCTGTAACCAGTCAGTTAAACCACTCGCTTGCAAGGGATCAAAACGTTCGTATGTAGCAGTTTTGGGGTTATCGCCACTAAAACCGGCAAAGCGGTAGCTAAAGCTAGGCTGCCAGCGCACATTTTGAACACTGTAGCCTAACCAAAGATAACCCCCCTGGGCTGACATACTATACCGGTCATTAAATTCGTAGGCATATTCCCCTTGAAACCACAGTCCGGGTACCCCAAACAATGGCGATAACTGCAATCGGGGATTAATCACCTGTAACCCTTGACGGGTTAGCCGTTCACCATCCGGCAGCAAATAAGTCCGGGATGATTGAGGTACACCCACATAGGTTAAAACAGCCTCAACCCCTTGATTATTGTTATACTGGGCGCTAATTCCCAAATATTGTGTATTGCTATCAGCCACTGATAGCTCATCTGGCTCCAGAAAGAACCCCTGTAAACGAAAATCCCCCCAGCGCAAATCAGACAGCACTGTCATCTCGTAGGCAGTGCGGGGGTTAGAATAGCTGGCGGCTCGATCTAGAGCATTAGCCGAACCGCTAAACTGAGAAAACAAAAAGCCTTGATTGAGTTGGAAAATTTGCCGTCCTGCCGATAGGTTAAAAACGAGAGGATTTCCCGTTTTAGCCACCAGAAAACCGCCGTAGAGCTTTTCAATATCACCGTAGAACCTTGAGTCTGTACGGAAAATGTCCGGTTGAACTGTCCCAGATACCGTATAGGAAGCGCCACCATAGATATACACAGGAGAATTCCCCAGACCAGTAATACCTGCTAAACCAGGCTCTAGATAAAATTCTCCCCAAGTAATTGTTCCCTTCGGTTGGTAGGAACTGGGGGCAAAATTTTCTGGGTTGCCAAACCAGGGATTAGTATCACTAAAGACTCCCACACCCCCATTGAGGATCAATTTAACTAAACTGCGATCGCTCTCGTAGAGGGTAGGAAAATCCCGTAACTTGCCACTGATCACCATACCCCTTGGCGGTTTAGGGCCGGGGACTTGGGAGACCTCCTGTGGTTTCAAATTGACCAGCAACGCCACAATGACCACACCGGGCAGATTTGACTGGTAGAGACGATACTCGGCACTCTCGACAAAGGGCAAGCGCTGCACCTGATTCAGTCCCTGATCCGCCAAAAGGGGACTAAAGTTTCCCCCGGCCCGAATGCCAAAACTATTCGCCAGTTGCCGTCGGCTCTCTTCCTCTTGCTTCGGGTCGTTGCTGGGGTTGCGAACGTAGATAAACACCCGTTCAATGGGAAACCCCTCGCCAAAATTGGGGGGAATCCTTAACCTGGCATTGGGATCTTTTGGCGGCGACGCTGTAGATTCAGGGGATGGTAACTCTACCGGTTCCGTTGGCGAGACATCATCCTGGCTCACTTGTGCAGTCGGGAGATTAGCTCCAGGCTGCTGCTGCTTAAATTGTGCAACCGAGTTCGGGGGAAGGTGGAGGACTGGCCCCAGACTAGCCCCATTTTCTAAGGGGTCGGTTATCGGGGTGGACTCCTCAGCGATCGCCGTTTCGGCCAAGAGCTGCCCTTGACCAGCAAAGGCGAGATTAAACAATGCTAACACTGAAAAAGAAGTTACTAGCCTGATAGCCCGACGATATCCAAAAGCAGCAAAAACCATAACGACAAATCGCAGAGAAAGGTCAAGGAGGGGCAAGAGAGCCGTTATTCGGGTTTGAGACGGACGCGTTTGCCACCACCGGAGACTTGTAAGGTTTGACCGCTCACCCAAGAGCCAGCCGGCGAAGCTAACCAGAGAAAAGCGTTAGCAATATCTTGGGGTTTACCGGCGCGTCCAGTCAGGTTGTCGGGATGAGCTAGAGCATATTGGGCTTTTTCATCCAAACCAGCAGCGGCATAACCCTCGGTGATCACTGTACCAATTAAGACAGTATTGACGCGGACCTGTTTAGCAAAATAGTGAGCCAGACCTAGCATCAGATGGTTAAGGGCGGCTTTAGCGGCGGAATAGGCAATAAAGTCAAAAGCTGGCAAAACCCCCACCAGCGAACCGGAGTTAGTAATCGTGGCGTTTTCCGCTTTCAGCAAATAGGGACGACAAGCAGAAGTCATCCGCGTAGCCGCTAAGGTATTGAGTTTATAGCTTTCGATCATTTCCTCCATGGGAACCTCTAGGGGGTCGTCGTAAGCTTTACCCCAACCTACATTGTTAACAAGGGTAGAAATGCCGCCAAAAGCTGCCACCGTTTTGGCCACACATTGTTGAATATCTTCCTCCACAGTGACGTTGCAGCCGATCCCTAGAACTTGATTCCCTGTGACAGCTTGAATAGCCTCGGCTGTTGCTTGGGCTTTTTCTCCATTCAGGTCGGCAATCATGACCTTGGCTCCCGCGCCAGAAAAGGTTTTCGCAATGGCTTCCCCAATATTTTGGGCTCCGCCGGTGACAATGGCCACATGACCATCCATGCGAAAATCAGCAAAAGCATCAAAATTGCTCATATTCTCTCCTTTTTGTCGTTAAATACGGTTAAATGAATCGATAATAGACTGTTAGTCCAATTCCTGAACCCCGCCGCCGCTAACGGTGAGGATCTGCCCACTCACCCAACTGGCCGCCGGTGAACAGAGGAAAAGGGCAGCATAGGCAATATCACT
The DNA here is from genome assembly GCF_027531875.1 of Microcystis sp. LE19-84.1B. Classification (NCBI taxonomy): domain Bacteria; kingdom Bacillati; phylum Cyanobacteriota; class Cyanophyceae; order Chroococcales; family Microcystaceae; genus Microcystis; species Microcystis sp. LE19-84.1B. The sequence goes on from NZ_JAPZSR010000132.1 coordinate 12,703, forward strand.
GGGTTCCCCTAAGCGGGCGAGGGGGGTATGCTTGAGCATCACTTTTTCAATATCCGGAGTCAGCACCTTCGCCAAGGCATCGGTTTTGATCGCACCGGGGGCGATCGCATTTACCCGAATTCCTTTCGGCCCGAGATCAAAAGCAATATTGCGGGTGAGGTGGCTGACGGCGGCCTTAGAGGAGCTATAAGAGGCCATATTGATATTCTTGTTCTCTGCTGACATCGAGGAGATATTTAAAATCGCTCCTCCCCCCGCCGCTTCCATATAAGGGACACATAATTGACAGAGATGAAACGCCGAAAATACATTGATTTTATAGGCCCAGATGAAAGTATCCATGGGCATATCAAAGGGTTTTGGCCCACCACCGCCGGCATTGTTTACCAGCAGGGTGATTTTGCCAAAAGCATCCAGGGTGGACTTAACCAAGTTTTCTAGAGCCTGTTCATTAGTAACATCACAGGCGACCGCGATCGCTCTGCCGCCCTTTTCCTTAATGCCATCAGCAACAATAGCGGCGGTGTCTTCCTTGAGGTCACTGACCACCACCGCTGCCCCTGCTTGGGCAAATAATTCGGCAATGCCTCGGCCAATGCCCGCACCTGCCCCAGTTACAATCGCTACTTGCCCATCGAGCTTAAATGCGTCCAAAACGGTCATAAAATCTCCATAATATTCAATGATGCTCGGTCATACCTCAAAAATCTACTCAGGCCGCCCTATGGCTTTCATCACCGCCGCATTAATAAACCAAGAGGCTATCCCGGCGATAATCCCTAAGATAATTGCGCCGATAATAGGTGTCACCAGAATCGTCCCCAAAAACTTTTGCAAGAATAGGGCAGCCAAGGCCACTGTACCAAAGACAAACAGAGCATAAAACAGGACTGTCCTGACTCCAAAAAAGAAGAAAGGGCGCTCTAAAAGTTCTGGGGATGCGACGTGGAAATCTTTGGCTTTTTTGCGGAAAGTAAAAAAGGCAATCATCCCCAAGATGAGGGAAAGTATAAAAGCGGTCATCACTCCCGTGGAGAAGACCGTTTTTTCATGCCCTGATATGGTATCCACAGTGAGCGGTAGAGTATCTTTTCCTCGAAACATAAACCAGCCAATCACACCATTGTTGACATCCTCACCGCCGTAAACGGACGGTGATTCCCAAACCTCACGATTTGGGTTTCTGCTTCTTTCCCTTGCGGGGTTCCGCACCTGCCTTAACAGATTTACTCTGTTCTGGTCTTATGGTCGCTCTACAGACTGA
>NZ_JAPZSR010000218.1:0-8756 GCF_027531875.1 Microcystis sp. LE19-84.1B
CTCTACTCCAGATACAGTCAACGGTACAGCCATTTTCAAGTAAAAAATGTACCCAGTAGCCTCTTTTCAATTTTTTCTTAGAAGCGACCTGCAGTAAGGGTTTTGTTAATTTTTTAGTATTTATGTATGGGGGAAGTCCAGTAATATTTAAAACTTAGGTAATAAATCTGCTTGTTTGCAAATTGCATTTGCCGTAATGCGATCAATTGTGCGATGTCTTTTGACAGGAATAGTTTTTAGATCATTAGTATAAATCGAATGATTTCCACCTTCCCGTAATAAATAATATCCGTTTTCTTCTAAATATTTAATTAAATCTTTTCGTTTTACTGACATAATCAAACTTCTACCGGGATTTGTTCAAGTAAAGAGCTTCCCGTGGGAATTTCTTTATTTTGTTGACGATAAGCAATGATCATTTCTTTGAGAGCATCTTGTAACATAATTCTACATTCTTCTAAGGTTTCTCCTTCAGTAATAACTTCTTGCCATTCAATTAATTGCCCCATATAGCCGCTATTAACTTTTGTATATTTGGCAGTGTATGTAGTTAGCATTATTTTGTTTTTGAAGATAATTACATATAATTAATTATAAACCTATTTTTACCAAAAATGCAAGGTGTTAGTATTGCTAAACCCCTACAAATCATAGATGGTAGATGAGTGATCGCATTTCCAACAAGCGATCGCCTCCCACATCCACAAAAAGCGATCGCACTCCATCATCCCAAAAAGCGATCGCCCTTCACATCCCAAAAGCGATCGCACTCCTCCACATTCCCAAAAATCGATCAATCTCTATAATTTACTATAGCTAGATATTGTGAATTTTGAGTTTAAACCAGCTATTTCTATGATGGAACTTCTACTAAGTCAGCAATGGAATCGCCAAGACGAAGAAAATGTTTTCCATTAAGAGTTAAGATTTTATCCGCTTCTATTTTTAGAGTAGAATAAGCGATTAAACCATCATAAATTGCTCCTCCCGTAAACCCTAAATTGACCATATTTTCTATAGCTTGATAATAATCATCTTCAGTTAAAGAAATAATCTGAAATTCTTTGAGATTTTCCTGAATCAGTCTCTGAGTGATTTGAGGTGAAAAACGAGGTTGAGAAGGAAAAGAAGATATAACTGAGAATAATTCAGCTAAGGTATGAGTGATTATAAATCCTTCAATTTGTGAGGTCTTCACCTTTTCTAGCCATGACCAACAAGGAAAATGCTGAGGATGTTTAACTAAAATAGCCGCAACTAAAACTGATGTATCAAATAATATTTTTACCATGAAATTACTTGATTTATTCTCTCATTTTTGAGTTCTTCAATTATTGTATTAGCATCTGCTAATAATTCTACATCCGAGACTAATACATGACCTTCATAGTAAAGTGATGGTTCTTCTTTGATGGGTTTTAAAATTAGTTTTCCGTCTTGAACTTCTAAAGATAGTTTTGATTCATTATTTAAACCTAACTGTTGTCTAATAATTTCAGGAATTTGCAGATATCCTGATTGATTTAAGGTGACTAATTCCATAGTGTTTTTTCCAAAAAAGAGTAACTGTTTTTATTATAGCAGCGAACTGCTTGCAGCAGTGCTTCGCTATCGCCCTCCCACATCCCAAAAAGCGATCGCACTCCCACACCCCAAAAAGCGATCGCACCCCCACATCCCCCAAACAGCGATCGCACTCCATCATCCCCAACAGCGATCGCCCTCTCACATCCCCAAAAAGCGATCGCACCTCTCCACATCCCAAACAGCGATCGCCCTCTCACATCCCCAAAAAGCGATCGCCCTCTCACATCCCCAAAAAGCGATCGCCCCCTCACATCTCCAAACAGTGATCGCCCTCTCACATCCCCAAACAGCGATCGCTAATCATTTCCAAATGATATAGCATGAGTTCATTTTTACTATGCTCAATTAAGGTAAAAATACACGATCAAATGGTTGCTTGCGATAACGCCGATAAATATTAAAGTCTTTGTCTAGAGTTGCAATAGCAGAGATATTTAATCTTTCGGAAATAGCAATGAGCGATAAATCGGTAAAATCTCCTGGTAGATCCTGATAAATTGTGTTAAGTTCCTGGATTCTTTTATAATCGGATAGTAGTAAATGTTCACATAGAAATACTTCCTGTGATAAAGCAGATAAAAATTCGTTTTGTACTTTTGTATTTGGGGCAAGTAACCACATCACTTCTGTAACACAGGCAATTGTTGTGATTAGTTGACTGGTACAGCTACTAAAAAAGTTAATAACTTTTTGGTGATACTTGTCGTTACGATCATAGAAGGCAACAAGAATCCCAGTATCAATTAATATTAGGGAATAATTATTCATAAGTTCTTGTTTGATGTCTGGCTTTAATTATGTCAGAAATTGCTTTTTTGCGTACATCTCTATCTGACAAATTTCCTGATCCCTCTAGTAAAAATTGGGGATAGCCACCCATTCTTTCTAATACTGTTTTAGGTGGAGTTTGATAGTTGCTAACGGGTGTTTCTAAAGATGAAATAAATTGTAAAACAAGTGAAATTTGCTGATCATTAAGGTTTGCGATCGCTTCTAGTAATTGTTGATGTGGAACGGTGGGGTACATATAGTTTTATTGCTATTGTCATAATTGCTAGTTTAGCAAATAAGAACAGAAAAGCGATCGACCTCCACATCCCAAAAAACGATCGCTTTTCCAACTATACCTCTAATCACAGGAACGATCGCTCTCAATAATTGTCTTGCTCTGTTGACCCGATCGCCCACATCCCCAAACAGCGATCACACCTCACATCCACAAAAAGCGATCGCCCTCTCACATCCCCAAACAGCGATCGCCCCTCACCTCCACAAAAAGCGATCGCCCTCTCACCTCCACAAACAGCGATCGCATATCCTCCACATCTCCAAAAAGCGATCGCATCTCCCACACCCCAAAAGCGATCGCCCTCTCACATTCTCAAAAAGCGATCGCCACTCACATCCACAAAAAGCGATCGCTCTCCCCACATCCCTAAACAGCGATCGCCCTCTCACATCCCGAAACAGCGATCGCCCTCCCCACATCCCCAAACAGCGATCGCCCCTCACATCCCCAAACAAGCGATATCTTTGGTATAATTAGAATATTAGTTTAATTGCAATATTAAGAACATACTATGACTGTACAACGGTGGAATGATGAAATGCTTGATGATTTGGCTTCCAGTGTGACTGAGTTGCGAGAAAGTATAACTGAAGTTAGGGAAAGTATAACTGAAGTTAAAGATAGCATAGATGGGTTGAGAGTAACGGCTCAAGCATTGCTACAAGTAGCTGCTCAAAATCAACGTGAAATGGAATTGATCAAACAAAGACAAGCTGAAAGCGATCAGCGATTTAATATTTTATTGGAAGAAGTCCGTTATTTAACTCGTGGAAATAGAGATGATTAGTTCTCGATTCTCCACATACCCAAACAGCAATTCCTACGGAGCGCTTCGCTATCGCCCTCTCACATTCCTAAACAGAGATTCGCCCCTCCACATCCCAAACAGCGATCGCCCCCCACATCCCAAACAGCGATCGCACCTCTCCACATCCCCAACAGCGATCGCACCCCCACATCCCCCAAACAGCGATCGCACTCCATCATCCCCAACAGCGATCGCCCTCTCACATTCTCAAAAAGCGATCGCCCCTCACATCCCAAAAACAGCGATCGCCCTCCCACATCCCCACAAGCGATCGCACCTCCACATCCCCAAAACAGCGATCGCCCTCCCACATCCCCACAAGCGATCGCACCTCCACATCCCGAATAGCGATCGCCCTCCCACATCTTCTAAAAAGCGATCGCCCCTCACATCCCCAAAACAGCGATCGCCCTCCCACATCCCCACAAGCGATCGCACCTCCACATCCCCCAAACAGCGATCGCCCCTCCACATTCCCAAAAGCGATCGCCCTTCACATCCCAAAACAGCGATCACACCTCACATCCACAAAACAGCGATCACACCTCACATCCACAAAAAGCGATCGCACTCCCACACCCCAAAAAGCGATCACCCCCCACATCCCCAAAAAGCGATCGCACTCCCACACCCCAAAAAGCGATCACCCCCCACATCCCCAAAAAGCGATCGCCCATCTACATCCCCAAAAAGCGATCGCACTTCCCACATCCCAAAACAGCGATCGCCCTCTCACATCCCAAAACAGCGATCACACCTCACATCCACAAAACAGCGATCACACCTCACATCCACAAAAAGCGATCGCCCTCCCACACCCCAAAAAGCGATCGCCCCCTCACATCTCCAAACAACGATCGCCCTATCAAAATCCTCCTCATCACAGCGATCGCACTCCATCATCCCAAAACAGCGATCGCCCCTTCACATCCCCAACAAGCGATCGCTATAAAATGGAGCTTACAGTTCAATAATTACTCTTCGTATATTATTGTTACAGATTCTCCTCTCACAAGTTTTGATAATTCATCTTCGGTTTTAACCTCCATCTGAGAATAAGATATTTCTGTTCCGTGATGGGGATTTTCATCTGAATTATTGCAAGAAATTAGCTTACGAATACCCGCAAAAATTAAAGAAGCAGGACGCTCTTCCCAAGTAAAATCATCCTCAGATTCACTTTGGTCTTCTTTAGCTCTTTTTTGAGCTTTATCGAGAGCTTCTTCATCGAAGTTTGCTTCGAGCAAAATAATATTTCAGTTTTTCCCCAAAGGAACGAATTTTAAGATTGTCAAACAGGCTGAGATCGACCGAGTGACGGACTTAATTAATCACCGACCGCGAAAATCCCTTGACTATCGTACTCCCTATGAGGTATTCTTTAGTCATTCAGGTACTGGTGCACTTCAAACTTGAATTGACCAGTTTTACGGCAACTATCTGATTTTTTTTGAATTACCCCTTGACAGAACAAGGCCGTCGCTACAAGAGCAGCGATCGCACTATTAATGTTAACGTAACTTTATAGCGGAGTATGCTCATTATGAATCAATTATTACTTTACTTGATTGTTATGTTATCAATTTTAGTCGCTTCATGTGAATCGATACAAAAAGAAATATTAGTAAGCTCAACTCTAAATGCTAAGGATGGATCTTCTATAAGTGAGAATATCCCATCAAAGATACTCATAATACTTCAGAAAGACCCAGGAAATGGGAGAGCTTGGCAATCGCTTCATCACTACAGTAGTATTACAGATGCTGGAAAAAGTTTATCATTTTACCAAGATTGCTTTAATGCGCTAAAAGAGAAACCTCTACTATTTTTTGACAGATATTTAGCAGGTGATGATCAAGCACTTTTTCGTATGATAGATGCACTTTCACATGATTTCTCAGCTTTTGGAGAAACCTATAAGCAAACAGAGCAAGTATTTAACAAATCTTTCTATCTCATAAAACAGTTTATGCAAGAACACAAAACTAATAGAGAGTTATACAATCGTGCTTATGATTTCTATAGAGTTAGCTGGGCACAGTATGATTCATGGAGATTACGTTATTGTGATTCTACTTTCGTAAATGGAAAAGTTATTTTTGGTCATTGTTCTCGTTAAGGAAAAACTCTCCCTGAAATACTTGAAATTCATAAGTTTTACAGTTAATATCTCTACTTTAGTACTTTGATCGTACCAAACTTTGTTATTTTCTGACCCAGGAGATTTCTAAGCCATGACAAAGTACCTAAATTATCATTAACTTTTTCCGTGGAAGTATTTCTAATTAGGTTTTCTACTTTATCCCAATCGTCACTTTGATTTTTCGGCACTGTGATACAACCAAATGAGACAGTTCCAGGATGCAATCTAAACCCAAAGCGTCCACTTTTATCATCTTTATCGTTTCGTGGATATTGATCTATTGGATCAAGTCGAAACCAGTGAGGATGACTGTGTTCAAGAATCTCGTATGATCCTGGAGGAATTGGATAATGCGTATTATCCCCTGAAAAAACATTTTCAACGATGACGGTACGACCTGTATCATTATCTATTATTTTCAAAGTACCATTAGAAGGATTAAACACTGCGTTAACTAATAGACCTAATGGATCTGTTAAATTGCGTGGATTATTCAATACATACCGATATAAATTACTATCTCCACCATTAAACCCAATCGGGTCTTCACTCAAAAATCTTCCTGTAGTTTGGTCATAATACCTTGCCCTGTAATAATAAAGCCCTGTCTCACTATCAAACTCTCTTCCCGTAAACAGATAACGAGTATCAATAGCAGGATTACTTTCAGAAATTACCTGACCAAAGGAATCATAAACAAAATGATTCACCACTGCACCGCTATTATTCACCAAATCCCGAATCGTTCCCAAATGGTCTGTTAAATGCCATTCCACATTACCAGCACTTTCTTGAGCCATAACCTGATCAACACCCGCACCATGCAGATAGCGTGTATCTAAAACAGGCTGATTTGCACCCGCACCATCACTATCCACAAACTCTAACAGTACATTCTGTCCATCATAAATAAACTGTCTCACCACTGGGGGAGTTGTATCTTGAGGATTGGTATCTACAGCTTTAGCAATGCGGCGATTGAAAGCATCATAGGTGAACTCAACCCGTTGCGTTTCCTTACCAGTGGCATCCTTATCAACAAAAGCCACCAAGCGGTTACGATAATCCCAGGTCAACTCTTGCACCTTACCAGTAGCAATTTCTGTCTGCTTAGTTAAATTCCCCTCATTGTCGTACTCATAATTATATTTACCATCTGACAGTAAGCGGTTGCATTTACCTGTTACATAGCCATTTCCGTGAATACTAGAAGTGATGCGGTTGCCATTTGCATCGTAGCTGTAAGATTCATCCGGGTTATTAGCATTACTGTGGTTAGCACCGGTTAACTGAGCGCGTTTATCGTAGGTATAATCTGTTGTTCCATCAATATCGGTAATTTTAGTAATGCGACTCGCTGCATCATAAAGATAGTTATAGAAAGCGACATTATTTGTACCGTTACTGTGGTTTAAATTCGTGAGACGATTGAGAGAATCATAGGTGTAAGTTGTGCCATTAACTAACTGAGTTCCTGTGAGGTTGGCATAGCGATTAATTGAGGTATATTGTCCTAGGGGATTGTAAGCAAAATCAACTCTTTTATCACTAACATTATTACCCGATTGAGTTAATTTAGTCAGGCGATTTAAAGCGTCGTAAGTGTAGGAATTATTACCACCTGCAATATTATTAATCGTGTCAACAACTGAGAGAACATTGCCTACTTTATCGTAGGAATAATTAAGGACAACATTGGAAAAACCGGGAGTACCAGCATTATTTACAGACAATAAACGGTTTCTATTGTCATAATTAAATGCTAAGGAACTAAATTTATCATTAACCGTAGTTTGGTTACTAGCTTTATCGTAACTGTAATTGATGATCTGATCAGTTCCTACCCATTTTTCCTGATTTAGACGATTGATGTCATCATATTTGTACTCAATCTTGCGATTATTGCGGTCAGTTTTCGCAATCAAATTATTAACCGCATCATACTGATATTGAGTAGTTTTTCCTAATGGGTCGGTTTCACTAATGAGGCGATTTCTGGCATCATAAACAAAGGTAGTCTTATTATTTACAGGATCAGTAACAGAAGCCAGATTATTACTCAGATCATAAGTAAATTTAGTAATGCCACTATCAGGATCAATTGTCTCAATCAAACGATTCCGAGCATCATATTTATTTTCAGTTTCATTCCCTAAAGGATCTACAACTGAAAGTAAATTACCCAAAGAATCATAACTATAGCTGGTCTTTTGGTTGAGTGTATCAATATTTTCAACTAACCGATTTAACTTATCGTAGGTATTCTGATTCACATTACCTACAGCATCAGTAGTTGAGATTAAATTACCATCAGCATCATAGCTATAGGTAGTAATCGGAGAAGTTAAAGGACCATTGCCATCGGGATCTGCTTCAATAGTTTTCACTAACCGATTTAGTGCATTATATTCAAAGGTAGTGCGATCGCCTTTTTCATTAATAATCGCTGTTTGATTACCTGCTAAATCATATTCAAATTGGCGTTTTGCTTCCTCTGCTGTTCCCTTAGCGTAGATGATGGAAATTAAACGACCATTCGCATCATAATCACTATCAGTAATCCGTCCTAGAGGGTCGGTAATCAGGTCAACTAATCCATTATTTGTGTAGGTAAATTGGGTAACAAGATCATCATTACCTCCTACAGCACCAACTACTTGAGTTAAAGATAAAAGATTACCGTTATTGGGGTCAATTTGATAAAGAGTTTGATGACCAAGTTCATCAGTCATGCTGGTGAGTTGGTTAAAAGTTGGATCGTAGGTAAACTTGCGAGGAGTTGCATTTGATTGGATCAAATTCTTCAAGAAATTCTGGGAATCCGGTTGATCGTAAAGTGCCTCCGTAAAATTAATATCCAAGATAACTTTCAATTCTCCTTGAGGAGCATTTTTAAGATCACCCTGATCAAAAGCTACCGCCGTTCCATTCTTGGAAGTATCAATAGTAATGAATTTTCCATTGCCAGATCCAGAGAATCCACCAGGGGCAGCATAGCCAACGTTACCAGGCTCTTCGTTACCCTTTATGCTAAATCAACATACAAGATGCCAAGATAACATACTTCTAACCCAAAAATTCCGAAAGTTTCTAAAGCCATAGCCTCTCCGTTTTATTAGTTTAAGTTTATTGTTGATTCCCTCGACCAC
>NZ_JAPZSR010000250.1:0-38433 GCF_027531875.1 Microcystis sp. LE19-84.1B
TCAGTCTGTAGAGCGACCATAAGACCAGAACAGAGTAAATCTGTTAAGGCAGGTGCGGAACCCCGCAAGGGAAAGAAGCAGAAACCCAAATCGTGAGGTTTGGGAATCACCGTCCGTTTACGGCGGTGAGGATGTCAACAACAATCTCTCGAAAAAGGCGCAATCCCTTGGCTTTCAACTGGTTGAGGCTTCCTCAGCCTGAGTTAAGTTTCTCGAGAGTGAAGGGAATAGGGGTTAGGGTTTGGGCAGATTTTTCAGGAATCAGTAAACAGTAATCAGTAATCAGTGAAAATACTCCTCACCTAATACCGCTTACTGCTTACCGATAACTTAATTATTGGCTATTACCCAATTAACTAGAGTGCGGACGGGAAAACCGGTGGCCCCGGAATTATTAACGCCATTTTCCTTATCGGACCAGACGGGTCCTGCGATATCTAGGTGGAGCCAGGGAGTATTATTAATGAATTGCTTCAAAAATAAAGCGGCTGTAATGGAACCGCCTGGACGCGGGCCGGTGTTTTTCATATCGGCAATTTGAGACTTCATCCCCTCGAAATATTTTTCTTCTAGAGGCATTGGCCAGAATTTTTCGCCGGCCAATTTAGCGGCCTCTTGGATTTGAGCAGCGAGACTCTCATCGCTGCTCCATAAACCGGCGATATCTTCCCCCAAAGCGACGACACAGGCCCCGGTTAAAGTGGCTAGATCCACGATCGCATCCACCTCTAATTTTTCCGCAAAAACCAAGGCATCGGCCAGGGTTAATCGTCCCTCGGCATCGGTGTTATTAACTTCAATAGTTTTGCCGTTAGAAGCGGTTAAAATGTCCCCTGGGTGCATAGCGCGACCACTAATCATATTTTCTGTAGCCGGACAGATAAAGTGTACTTCCACTTCTGGCCGTAATTGCGCGATCGCCTTAGCTGCGCCTAGGGTGGCGGCACCACCTCCCATATCCATTTTCATGGTTTCGATGCCACTGCCGGCTCCTTTAATATTCAAACCGCCGGAATCAAAGGTTAAACTTTTACCGACGATTGCTAGTTTACGTTTCGGGGCTACTTGGGGTTTATAGATTAAATGAAGGAATTTCGGGGGAATATCCGAGGCTTTGGCTACTCCTAAGAAGGCTCCCATGCCCAAGCTTTCGCATTCTTCCTGTTCCAGAATTTTGAGACTTAATCCGTATTCGGCGGCAATTTGCTCGGCGGTTTCTGCCATGGTCAGGGGGGTGACGGTGTTAGCGGGAGCATTGACTAATTCTCTGGCCAAAATCACTCCGGAACAGATTTGCTCGGCCTTGGCGATCGCTGATGTTTGCTCTCCTAAACCCAATAACTCGACGGTTTCTAATTTGACTCCTTTTTCCTCTTTAGTGGACTTGAAGCGGGTATCCTGATGAGTGGCCAGCAGCAGCCCTTCTGCGATTGCTCCAGCAGTAGCGGACTGATCGCCAACTACCGGTAAACTGATGGCCAGAGCTTGGCTTTTTTGTTGTTTGGCCAGACGAGCGATGGCAGCGGCCGCTAGACGCAGGGTTTGCAGGTCGAAATCGGCAGTTTTTCCCAATCCCACCAGGATTAATTTGCGAATCGGACCACCACCTAGACGAGTCGCCGCACTGCTGCCTAATTTTCCCTCGAATTCCGTCTCGGAGATGAGATCCTCTAGGTTTCCCCCTAGTTTATCGTTTAATTCTGCCAATTCTCCTGCAATCTCGATGGCTCCTTCTGGTAAACCTAGGGCTAAAGTATCTCCTGTCCAAGTAAGGAGCGAGGTGTCAGTCGATCGAATATCCATTCTTTATCTCGATAATTCTTTGCAAATTGCTTCTATTAATCACTATACTGTAAGCTCTATCAGTTATCATCGATCATCTATTGAGGTTTAGTGGCTCCCTGTCAAGAATCAAGGTCTAGCTCTTGCTAAAATCATTGTCCCTGATTGCTGATGCTGACTGGGGATAACTGCCAGTGGTTCTACTACTTAGAAAAAATTACCAAGTTTGTGTTGATCCCTCAAGGAGAAATTTTTATGGAAATATCTCGTCCTAATCAAGCAGAATTAACCGCCGAAGAACAACAGGAACTAGAAAAGTTGCGAGCTATTATCGAACAGGCTAGTGTTGATGGCGTGATCACTCAAGGGGAAAGGGAAAGAATCGCTCTAACTATGAGGTCTGATGGTAAAGTAACCCTGGAAGAATTACAGTTAGTCAGAACTTTAATTACCGAAAAAGTGAGCAAAGGGGAATTAGTTCTGGATTATCTTTAAACTCTGGAAAATCGGATAAAAAAAAGACGGGGTTTTCACCCCGTCTTTTTTGTTAAGAATTATGACAAATCCTTGACTTGTGATACTAATTGTGCTACCACATCTTGAGCGCTACCAAAGAGCATAAAGGTTTTAGGATTGTAGAATAATTCATTTTCTACCCCGGCAAAACCCGATCGCATACTGCGCTTAATCACGATCGTGTGCTGTGCCTTATCCACGTCCAGAATCGGCATTCCATAAATCGGACTAGCTTTATCGTGACGGGCAGCGGGATTAACCACATCATTCGCCCCAATAATTAACGCCACATCGACGCGCTCAAACTCAGGATTAATATCATCCATATCGTAGAGCTGCGGATAGGGAACATTAGCTTCGGCCAATAATACATTCATGTGTCCTGGCATTCTTCCTGCCACGGGGTGAATAGCATATTTAACCTCAACGCCATTTTTTTCCAACTGTTCAGCCAATTCTCGCACTGCGTGTTGTGCTTGGGCCACTGCCATGCCGTAACCGGGTACAATCACCACAGAACGCGCATAACCGAGCATCATTGCCCCTTCTTCTGAATCAATAGCATGAACCGATTTATCAAGGCTAGAAGTGGCGCTCGCTTCGCCTCCGGCACTAGCACCGGTACCAAATGCCCCAAATAGTACACTAGCCAGCGATCGATTCATGGCTTTACACATGATCTGAGTTAGGATAATCCCCGACGCACCCACCAAAGCACCGGCGATGATCAACATACTATTCATCAGGATAAAACCGACTACGCTGGCGGCAAGTCCCGAAAAAGAGTTTAAGAGGGAGATAACCACGGGCATATCGCCGCCGCCGATGGGAAGCACGAATAAAGCCCCGAAAATTAAGGAAAGTCCCACCAAAGTCAGGAAAACATCGATCGAGGTGGGATCAAAAAAGAGATAGACACTACCCCCTAAAAAGGTGAGTAGCAAGAGAATGTTAAAGGGTTGCTGGAAAGGAAAAGTTACGGGTGCGCCACTGATTAATTCCTGTAATTTGGCAAAAGCGAGGACACTACCGGTAAAAGTGACACCGCCGATCAATATACCCAAAATAGCGATCAGTATCGAGTCAAAGGCAATATTTTCACCACTTTGCAGTAAACGCCAGTATTCGCCCATGGCAATTAAAGCACTGGCAGCACCGCCTAAACCGTTAAAAATCGCCACCATTTGGGGCATAGCTGTCATCGGGACTTTTTGCGCCGAAACTAAGCCGATAATTGAACCAATCACCAACGCTACGGCGATTAAACCATAGCTGAGGATTTCTTGATTGATTAAGGTGGCAATAACGGCGATTAGCATCCCAATGGCAGCCAGAAAATTGCCTTGACGGGCAGTAGCGGGGGAAGATAATTGTTTAAGACCGATGATAAATAAAATGGCGGCGAGTAGATAGGATAACTCGATCCCTGTGATCAGGGCATTATTCATGATTTAGCCTCTTTTTTCTTGAACATTTGCAGCATTCGATCGGTAACGACAAAACCACCGACCACGTTAACCATCGCCAAAATAACGGCAATTAACCCTAAAATTACGGTTAATTCGTGCCAATCCGTGCCTCCGGCGATGAGGAGCGCACCAACAACGGCGATACCTGAAATTGCATTCGCTCCCGACATCAGGGGTGTATGGAGAGTGGGAGGAACTTTATTGATCACCTCGAAACCGACAAAGGAAGCGAGGACAAATACCACTAAAGCGGTTAAAAGTTGGGCAGTCATTGGTTAAGTAAAAAGGGGATAGGGTTTGGGGATAGGGAAGTGGGGGATTGGGGAAGTGGGGAAGTGGGGGATTGGGGAAGTGGGAAGTGGGAAGTGGGGGATTGGGGAAGTGGGGGATTGGGGAAGTGGGGGATTGGGGAAATGGGAAGTGGGAAGGATAAATAAAAATAATCTCCTGTCTCCTGTCTCCTGACTCCTGACTCCTGACGACCGACTCCTGATAGCTAAAAAGCGGATAACTGTTCACTGAGGGCGGATTTAATGCGTTGGTTGCGGATTTCGCCGGCGTGGGTGACACAGGCACTATCAATGATGTCATCGGCAAAATCGAGGTTTAAACTGCCCTCTTTGCTGACTAGAAGCTGTAGCAGCATTTGCAGGTTTTTGGCATACATCTGGCTGGCATTGGTGGCCACTGTGGCAGGAAGATTAACGGCTCCGACGATTTTTACCCCATTTTCGATGATTTCTCGTCCCGGTTGGGTGTAGGCGCAATTTCCGCCCTGTTCCGCCGCTAAATCAACGATTACCGACCCCGCTTTCATGGTGGCGATCATTTCTTTGGTGACTAGCAGCGGGGCTTGTTTCCCCGGTACTTGGGCGGTGGTGATCACCACATCAGCCCGCTTAATTGGTTCGGCTAGGGCTTGACAAATGCGCTCCTGTGTGCTAAGAGAAACCTCTTTGGCGTAACCGTTATCGGCGACGGTATCTTCTTCTAGGGGCATTTCAATAAATTTCGCCCCGACACTCTGCACTTCTTCTTTGACTTGGGGACGAATATCAAAAGCCTCCACCACTGCCCCCAAACGGCGGGCGGTGGCGCAAGCTTGTAATCCGGCAACTCCTGCCCCCAATACCAGCACTTTGGCTGGGGCGATCGTACCGGCGGCGGTAGTCATCATCGGGAACATTTTCGGCAGCTGCACGGCGGCGAGGAGTACCGCTTTGTAACCGGCGAGGTTAGCCTGAGAGGAGAGGGCATCCATACTCTGGGCGCGACTACTGCGGGGAATTAATTCCATGCTCAAAGCGGTGATTCCGCGATCGGCTAATTTGGCAATGCGCCGGGGTTGACGCAGGGGATCGAGAAAGCCGATGAGGATACCACCATTTTTTAGGCGATCGATCTCGCTATCGCTAGGAGGGACGACTTTGAGAATGATATCGGCAGTTTCATAGATATATTCGCTGTTTTCGCTCAGGGCGGCTCCCACGGCACTATAGGCACTATCGGCAAAGTTGGCACTAATTCCCGCCCCATTTTCGACAATTACCTCAAATCCCGCCTTGACTAAACGGGCGACGGTATCCGGCACTAGCGCCACCCGCGCCTCGCCTTGGTCACTTTCTTTGATTACGCCGATTTTCATGGCTGGGTTTCTCCTTAATAAGTCCTTCTCTTGTCTTATGCTATTAGGGTAAGGGTTTCGTTAAATGCGATCGATCCCCTGGGATAATTTCGAGTCAAAATTGCTTTTCACTTCCATCCTAGCTATCCTCACCTTTCTGGCTCTTTTTCGGGGTGAATCTTAGGATTATCTTCAGAATTAAAGGGTTTTGAGCGGCATTGCTTGGGATTTTTTTTATAATTATGAGGTACAAAGCTTTCGTTCTGGGAAACGCCGAAACGGTTAACATTAGACGATATTCTGTCCTAGATACCAGATTAGGCTATACTTCATATTGATGAGAAGGGCTGTAATACGTCTCGACAATCTCAAAGTTTTACAGTTCTTTTAACTTCGATCGCAATTCCTCTAATTCTGCATCTACTGCTGAATCCCTGACGGTGGGTGGATGGGCAGTGTTACCCAGTAACATTTGTGCTTTTAGCCGTACCAACGCAGCTAACCACTCTTTCAGATCGGAATTAGCCAGAGCGATGGCTCTACCGACTCAGGCATTGGGAACCTGTTTTCGCAGGTATTCTTGCCCAAAACGCAAGAATATTGGCAAAATTGCTAAATTTTTGAATATTAGCCTCGCAGAATTAACCGCCCAATTAGAAGATGTAGAATCGGTTTTAGAATTAGAGAAGGCAAAAGCAGCGGATATTATTCCGAGTCGCCGCTCAATTGCCCGATCCAGAAAAGATTGCTCTGATTAAATTTTTAGTCAATACTTTAGAATTTGCCTAAAACTATGAACGACAACGAAAAACGAAAAATTGACAGCATTATCGTCCGAATTGCCTTGATTTTGGGACTGGGATTTTTAGCCGTAGAAGCAGGTCGAAATGTTATCAGCATTTCTTCTCAAAATAGCTTTCCAGAATTAGAGCAACACGTAAGAGAAGCGGAAAGAAGAGGAGAAAAAGTAAGGAGAGCCATTGAAGAAGCCAACAAACACCGACTTTCTGACCCAGATCAACCAAACCCTTAAACGAGTGAAAATTCAGGTTAGGGGCGATCAATGACATTGATCGCCACTTTACCCGCAAAAGATGGGGGATGTTTTTTCTTTATATTAGCTTCTTGTGCCAAAGACTCATCACCTTTATCTAGAGCGAGTTTAACTCTTTCTTCCCATTTTAAAACCTCAGCTTGTGCTTGGTTGTACTGTTGTTCGGCTCTTTTTTGTAAGGTAATTACTTCGATAATTGAGGAACGTAAATTAGATAAATCATCCCGCATAATAGTGATGGTTAATTATGACTAGCAATTAAGAAGATGTTAAGTATTTAAATTGCTTGTTGAGATGATGCAGGAGGCAACACCCCCCAACCCCCCCTTGCCCTAGAGTTGATTCATAGTAGGGTTAATTCATAGTAGGGTTAATTCATAGTAGGGTTAATTCATAGTAGGGTTAATTCATGGTAGGGTTAATTCATGGTAGGGTTAATTCATAGTAGGGTTGATTCATGAATCAACCCTACCCTTGCCCCCCGACGTCGGAGGAGAGAACTAATCTAGGGATAGGCGGTTAAAATGCGTCTTAGCTTATTCCCTATCTCAACGACAAAATTAATAAATAGAGACGTACCATAGATAGTACGTCTCGACGCTCTCAAAGTTTTACATTTCTTTTAACTTTGATCGCAATTCCTCTAATTCCGCATCCACTGCCGAATCCCTGACGGTGGTTGCTTGGGGTAAAGTGGGTTGACTAGAAGCTGTACCGGGTAATGCCCCGCCAGACATTTGTGCTTTTAGCAGTGCTAATTCATCATCCACATCGCTACCGGATTCTAGTCTAGCGAATTCCTGTTCGATGCCGACACCACTGATTTCACCGATCGCTTGACCACGGGCTTCTGACTCGATAACTTTTGCTTCCATGCGCTCAAAAGCGGACATGGAACTACTGGTATCGATACTGCCGAGGGTTTTTTGGAGTTCTTCGTTAGCTTTTGCGGCTCTGGAGCGAGCTACTAACATATTTTTCTTGGTTTTTGCCTCAGAAATCTTACTTTCGAGCGCAATCAAGTTTTTTCTCAGACTTTCTACCTGTACCGTTTGCTGATCCAGTTGATTTTTGAGAATGGCGGCGGTTTCCGTGAAATCTTTCTTGCGTTTAAGAGCTTCCCGAGCGAGAGTTTCATCCCCTTTAGAAAGGGCTAATTTGGCTCTTTGTTCCCATTTATTGGCTTCTGACTGGTCTTTGCTGTATTTTTGTTCCGTTTGTCGTTGTTCAGCGATCGCTCTAGCGACCGCTTGACGTACCTGTACTAGATCCTCTTGCATATCACTGACAGCTTGTTCCAGCATTTTTTCTGGATCTTCAGCCTTGCTCACCATATCATTGAGGTTAGCTCGGACAACTCGGCTAAGGCGATCGAATAAACCCATGACGCTCTTGTTCCTCTCGGTGTGTACTAAATCAGTTAACTGTTCTTAAAATTTCCTATCTTGCCTAACGGCTCATTATCCAATTTGACACTCTCCGCCCTAAAAGTGCGGAGATTCTTGGGCTGAATCCGGCCTCTACTAACTAAGTTAGCTTTGGACTTACAGTTTCATATCTAGTCCGACTACACCTATAAGGCAAGCACTCTTAAAGACTACTCCCCAAGCGTAAATTTCTGTGTGTCCCACAGTATTTAATTGTTTTGGGTTCTGACAGTTTGGACTTAATTAAACACCATTGACTGTTAGAAATTTTGAGATCACGGAGTAGGACGTTTAACCTGTTTGCTCACGTTCTCACGGTCGGAACCACTTGTGGGTATTTTAGCACAAGGCCATCCTAAAAGGACGGGGTTTTCAACCCAAATTTCTGATCAACTACAGAAGCAATCAGCAGTCAGTATTCATCAGTCAGATGTGAGTTTACTGATTACTGATTACTGATTACTGATTACTGTTCACTGAAAATACACCCCACACCCTACACCCCACATCACTCATCCAAGTTTTCTTGTTTTAACTTGAGTAATTCCGCTTCAATTTGTTTTTGTCCCTCCAAATCTTGGAATTGTCGCTCTAAGGGGTCTTTATACTGGATTAAATCGGCTTGGGATTCGGCTTCTAGGACTTTTGCTTCTAATTTCTCGAAAATAGTCCCCATCTGACTGCTGTTCAAACTGCCCATAATTTCTTGGGCTTTTTGGCTGGCGCTCGCTGATCGCAATCTGGCCAGATAAAGGCTTTTCTGTGCTTTCATCTCAGCATATTTGCGTTCAATTGTCAAGAGTTCTTTCTTTAATTTTTGTATAATAGCCGTCTGTTGTTGCAGGGAGGTTTGTAGGGGGGCGATCTGACTTTGATAGGTTTGCCATTGAGTCAAAGCTTGGCGGGCGAGTTGCTCGTTACCGTGATGTAGGGCTAATTGGGCGCGTTCGTGCCAAGTTTGAGCCGCTTTTTCCTGTTGTTGTCGTTGGCGCTCGGTGCGTTTCTGGGTAGCGACGGCTGCCGCCAGGGCTTGTCGCATTTGGATCAATTCCCCTTCCATCTCCAAGATCGCCTTTTCCAGCAGTTTTTCTGGATCTTGATTTTCCTGAATCAGACTATTGACTTGGGCGCGAATTGCTTGGCCCATGCGCTCAAACAAACCCATTACCGTCCTCCCGATACCAACCCTAATAGTTTACCGAAGTGCCGCTCCTATCAATAATGATAGAACTAGGGACGGGGGACTGGGAGGGATCGGCTGTTTCTGGGGGTGCCGGACTACTGGGAGAGGGAGAAGGGGATACTTGTAATTCTGGCGGTAACTGTTTCATTAACTCCGTGGCATCCTGTCGGTTTTGATTAGCCAGACGACGGGCTTTTTCCCGTTGAAAAAAGGGTAAATTAGCGGGTGATTCTTCTCTTTGACGCAATTCCTCTAACATTCGTTCGTTAATGACCGCGGTCGAGGGGGCGGGGTTGACTTGGGGCGGTGGTGGCGGTGGTGCCGAAACTAGGGAAGATACTGGCGGGTTGCTGGGGTCCGGGGGGGCGACGGGTAAAGATTGCTTGATCTTACTGACGGGTAATTGATGGGCGGGTATGAGGGACGGTGGCGGATTGGGCGGTAAGAGGGCATTAGTCGGATTGATAGCGGTGGGGGGACTCTGAACCACTGGTGGGGCGGGAATCTTAGCGATCGGGCTAGTTTTAACGGGAGGAGCGGGAATATTAGCGATCGCACTGGTTTGAGGAGTTTTCTGTACCGGACGAGCGATCGCTATCAATCGATCGAGGTGGCGGGAGTTATTTTGGCGCTGCTCGAGGGGGGAATTCTCAGCTTTCCTCGGGGTGGGGGTGGTGTTGGTTAACCATTGATTGAGACTGAGGAGAATATTAGCAATTAAAAAGATCACCATTGCCTGGATACCCCAAGGGGTAAAAAAGACATTTTTAGCTGGGGGATAGACTTTAATGATAGAAGCTTCTAGGTATTCTGGTTCCTGAGCGGGATCAATGGCTGAACTGGGTTGATGGACGATCGAGAGAGGCAAATCTTGGGAGGATGGGGATCGATCGGATTTCATGACGGTATTATAAGGTTATGCTGAAAAGTTAGCAGGTTTTTTCGTCCTAGTCTAACGTGGTATTCTCTAGATTTTCCCTATGTCTTTACATTCTCTTGCCAAAATTTTGGCGGCTATTACTCAACAGGAGGGTTGGGAAGAATATCGCCACTATGATCAAGTGCTGCAATTATGGCCAAAAATTATTAATCCCCGTCTGCTGGAGCAAACCCGGCCTTTTTCCCTCAATCGCGGGGTTTTATCGGTGGCTACCAGTAGCGCCACTTTAGCACAGGAATTGTCTTTACAACGCTATAGCTTATTAAAACGGCTTAATAGTCAGTTAGAGACTCCCCTGAGCGATATCCGCTTTTCTGCTGCCCGTTGGCAGCAAGAGAGTCAGTTAACTCCCCCAGAAGCGATCGCACCTAAATCCCTGAGAGATCATCCTAGTTATGTTATCCCGGAAAAACCGCAGGAAAATCCCCAGCAACCAGACAGTTTAGAGAGTTGGAGCCAGAAAATAGTTCACAGAACCCGATCTTGGCCGATTTGTCCTCGTTGTCAGTCTCCCAGTCCCTCCGGAGAGCTTGAGCGTTGGCAATGTTGTGCTTTTTGTTTTGCCCAGTCGGGCGGGGTAAAAGATGCAATTTTTTTATAGTCTTGTGGAAAGAGTGGTTTTGAGTCAGGAATCAATTGGCCGATCTTTTCTGTCTTAATTGAACCTGTATTCATCAATTCTATTCAGCTAAGGCTTGATCCCCGCTTTGTTATCGCCGATACTAGAGCCGATAACCTCGGCCAAAACTGAGTTTAACTCCTCAGTTTTGAGACAATGCTGCTTTTTGCAAAGTAACTATTAAAAGATTCTAAAAATAAAATTTTTTTTGGGGATCACTAAAAACTATATGGCATATCAGTTCTAGCTGTGGTAGTCGGGAAAATACCCTTGGCACGGGGTAGGACAATATTACACAGAGCAAAAAGAGAGTCATCCCTTGAGTTCCCTATAATGATCTTCCTTTTAAAGCCAACCCATGCAAGCCGCAAACTTTCTTACTTCTTCCTGTCGATACTGCCGATACTATCAAACCCAAGGTCGGCGCGGTGGCACTTGTCAACAACTAGATGTTCCCGTCGAAGCTCATTGGAAAGCCTGCGCTCTAGCGATGCCTCCTTTTAGTGCTGAATGGCAACAACTCAATCGGGTGGTTAGTTTAGAACAGTCTCTAGAATTAACCTGTGCAGTGTCGCCAACTCCCGTGGTGGTTTCCCCTCGTCGTCATGCTCCCCGACAACCGATCGCGGTTTAGAAGATCTGGGGACTAAACAGGAGCAAAAAATTGGCGTTGCCCATTTAAAATATGAATTCACCCCTCCACATCTTTTAGGGCGCTATTTTTGAGATAATAGATGAGTTGATTGCCAAGATAAAGCGTCGCCAGAATGCCTCTGATGACTTCTCATCGTCCCCTAAAAATTGGTATAGTTGGCACAGGGTTCGCCGCTCAACGTCGCGCTGAAAGCTTGCAAGCGGATGATCGCGCGCAGCTTCTGCATTTTAGCGGTAATAGTCCCGAATCGATCGCTAATTTCTCGCAAAAATACCAAATTTCTGCCCTAGATTCGGCAGTAAGCCTTGCCAGCCATCCCGATCTCGATCTGATTGTCATTGCCAACGTTAATCAGGCCCATGCCTCGATCGCCCGTACTGCCTTAAAATCCGGTAAGCACGTTATCGTCGAGTATCCCTTGGCTTTCCACCCGGCAGCGGCAGCAGAATTAATCACCCTAGCCGAAACCGAGAACAAATTACTGCACGTCGAACATATTGAACTTTTGGGGGGACTCCATCAAACCCAACAGCAGTATTTAGCCAGCCTCGGCAATATCCACCTAGCCCGTTATACCACAATCTCCCCCAGCAGACCAGCACCCCGGCGCTGGACATTTCATCGGGATTTATTCGGTTTTCCTTTGATCGCTGCCCTTTCTCGTATCCATCGCTTTACTAATTTGTTTGGAGAAGTGGAGTCCGTATCCTGTCATTGTCGTTATTGGAATGCCCCAGAATCCGATTATTTTCTGGCCTGTTTGTGTGAGGCGCAGTTATTATTTAAAAATGGCTTAATTGCTGAAGTTACCTACGGTAAAGGCGAAGTTTTTTGGCAAAATGAGCGAACTTTCACTATTCATGGGGAGGGGGGCAGCGTAATTTTTGAAGGGGAAAAAGGGCAGTTAATTAATAGTGAAGGTAGCCAAGCTTTAGAAGTGGAAACCCGTCGCGGTCTTTTTGCCAAAGATACCGCCATGGTGCTAGATTATCTCTTCGATCGGGTTCCCCTTTATGTTACTCCCCAAGCCAGTCTTTATGCCCTAGAAGTGGCATACGCTGCCTATCAATCTTCTTTGTCAGGAAAAACAGTTTTTCTCGGGGCTAATTAAACCGAATTAGACTTTTTGAATTAACTTTCTGCCTAGTAAACCTTGGGGACGAACTAACAACATAATAAAGAGAATAGCAAAAGCGATCGCTTCTCGATAACCAGAATATTCTGCGGGAACAAAAGCTTCGGCAATACCCAATAATAAACCACCGATGACCGCTCCGGGGATACTTCCCAATCCCCCTAAAACAATCACTCCTAAACCTTTTAATCCAAAAGCAATGCCGAAATAGGGGCCAGCGATACTAACACTAGAACCGACTAAAGTTCCTGCTAAACCGGCCAAGGCACCACTAATAAAAAAGGTAATCACGATAAATTTTTCGGGATTGATCCCCAACAAACTGGCCGTGGTGACATCTTCAGCTACCGCTTGTAGAGCTTTGCCCATTTTGGTAAAATTAACCCAATAAGTTAGAAAAGCCACCATAACTGCTGAAACCAGAAAAATAATAATCTGAATTGTGCGAATTGCCACGGGGCGATCGGCTGTACCAAAATTAATTGCGGGAGGAAGATTGCCATAGATGTCATCGGGAAAAGTATAAATTTCTGCCCCGAATAAGTATTGAATGACATTGACAATCACCACGGCTGCCCCTAGGCTAGAAACCAGAGTTAAGAGAGAATCGGAACCCCGTACCCGGAGGGGTTTAAAGGCTAATCTTTCCAGAAGAACCGAGGTGAAACCTGAAAGGATACAGCCTAGCAAAAGTGCTAAAAAAAAGGGCAAGGAAAAGGGTAATTTGGCATTAGCTAATAAACCATTAAAACCGAAAACTCCCCCCGCTAGAGCATAGGTAAAATAGGCACCGAGGGTAAAAATTGCGCCATGGGCAAAATTGATAATACCTAAAATGGAAAAAATCAAAGTGTAACCGAGGGCAAAAATAGCATAGACACTACCGATCGATAAACCGTTTAAAACCTGTTGAAAAATCGTTACTAGATCCATTGTCAGGGTTAGCTAGGGTAACTTTTGATTATAACTGACGGTCGCCACCACATCCGGTAAAGGACGCTGGAGTTTATATAACCAGAATAAACCGAAAAGACCAACAGCGATCGCCGCTAAACTAATTATTTGTGCCATTTTCAGAGGCCCAAACATTAAACTATCGGTGCGTAGTCCCTCGATCCAGAATCTACCTAGACTGTAGGAGATAAAATAGACTAGGGTAAGGGTGCCAATTTTTAATTTACTAGGGTGTTTTAAACCCCAGAAAAATAGATAGATAAGTAGGGCAAAAACTGCCAGATTCCAGAGAGATTCGTAGAGAAAAGTGGGGTGAAAATAATCGACGGTGATATATTTTAAAGGACGACTAGCGGGAGGAATAAACAACTTCCAAGGTAAATTAGTCGGACTGCCAAAAGCTTCCGAATTAAAAAAGTTACCCCAACGTCCAATCGCTTGACCGAGAATAACTGAAGGTGCGACTAGATCGAGTAATTGCCAAAGAGAAACCCGATTAATGCGGGCAAAAATTAGGGCTGCCAGCAAACCCCCGATAATTGCCCCGTGAATAGCGATACCTCCCTTCCAAATGGCGATAATATCAGCAGGATTTTGCGCGTATTCTTGCCACTGAAAGAGAACATAGTACAGACGGGCTGCAGGTATGGCCCCCACTACTAACCAAATGGCCAAATCAGCGATTAAATCGGGATTGATCGCTCTTTTTTGAGCTAGGTACTGGGAGAGGGTGACACCCAATAATACCGCCATAGCGATGAGAAATCCATACCAGCGCACCGAAATCGGTCCGATCTCCCAGAGGATGGGGCCAGGAGACTGAAAGACAAAACCTAAGAGCATAAAATTATTAAGAATAAAAAATTTTATCTTTCCTATAGTATCTTATGCTATGATCAGGTACAGTGCTATATTTGCGGATGTGGCGGAATTGGTAGACGCGCTAGATTTAGGTTCTAGTGTCTTTGATGTGTGGGTTCGAGTCCCTCCATCCGCATTAACCTTCGGGTCGATGAAGTGTAACCTAATTTGGTGTTGACGACCGACGACCCCAAAGGAAAACTTGTTAATTTCCATTTTTGAGACTCTGGTTCAGAAGATTGGTGTGAGATTTAACGTCCAACAATCTTCCTTTTATTTTTTCAACTGACTTCTTACCCAATTCCGAAACGCTTTTACTAACTCTAGGTAATCTGTCTGGCCAGCTTGTTGTAAAAATATAGCAATTTCTAAGATGGGTAAATTAGGAAAAAACTGACTGGTTGGGGAGGTGATATAAGTGCCATTTTGTAATTGTTGGATAACCAGAGATTCCCCATTATAAACCCAAACCTCTGCCACGCCTAGATCTGCATAAACCTGAAGGCGATTTTGAGAACTGCTGGTGACATCAATTTCTATGACTAAATCCGGTGCAGGGTCTTCATTTAAGTCCAGTCGCTTTTTCCCCCGAACCGCCTCAATATTATCAATGTAAAAGCATTCATCTGGTTCTGCACCACTCAATTTAGGGCGTTTAAAGGTGGTAGAACCAAGGGGATAAATCGGGACTACTGATTCTTCCGCTAGGGTTTCGACAAAGCGACCGATGAGGGTTTTACTAAATTCGTGTTCTGGGGAAGGAGCCATGATTTCTAAATTGCCACGATTGTAGGTCAGCCGCAGACGGCGATCGCTCATTTCTTCTAGCAGCGTTTCGTAGGTTTCCCAGCTAATCCCTGACAGGTGAATTATTTCAGCCGGTGGTGCGAGCAGTGTTACAGTCATAGATTCAAGCAAAAATCCCATGCTTCCATAATAATCAAAGGGTGAGCATTGCCCACCCTTGCTAATTAAGCAGTTGCTACCGGAGAAGCTAACCGTTTAAAGGTCAATCTTTCATCGGCCACATCGACAAAAATCGTGTCTCCCCCTTTGAATTCGCCGCGGAGAATTGCCTTAGCGATCGGAGTTTCCACATATCTTTGTACTGCCCGTTTTAAGGGTCGCGCACCGTACACTGGATCGTAACCAATTTCTGCTAGATAATCGAGGGCAATATCGGCAAGTTTCAGGGCTAATTTTTGTTCCATCAAGCGATCACTGAGATTGGCTACCTGTAGTTTGACAATCGATCGCAGTTGCGCTTTTTGTAAACTATGGAAAATGATCGTTTCATCGATACGATTGAGGAATTCGGGACGGAAACTATTCCGCATTGCTTCCATCACCCGCGCCTGCATTTCCTCGTAACGAGACTCATCACCAGCCACGTCTAAAATGTATTGAGAACCGATATTACTGGTCATAATAATGATGGTATTTTTGAAATCAACCAGATGACCTTGAGAGTCGGTTAAGCGCCCATCGTCAAGGATTTGTAACATAACGTTAAAAACGTCGGGATGGGCTTTTTCAATCTCATCAAAGAGGATGACAGAGTAGGGACGACGCCGGATTGCCTCGGTTAGTTGTCCCCCTTCATCGTAGCCGACGTATCCCGGAGGCGCACCCATGAGACGGGAAACGCTGTGTTTTTCCATGTATTCCGACATATCGATGCGAACTAGAGCCTCTTCCGTGTCAAAGAGATTGCGTGCTAAAGCTTTCGCCAATTCTGTCTTACCAACACCCGTCGGACCGAGGAAAATAAAGCTGGCCGTGGGACGGTTGGGATCTGATAAACCAGCGCGGGAACGTTGAATCGCTTCGGCTACGGCTGTGACCGCTTCTTCTTGACCGATGACACTTTCGTGTAATTCCTCTTCCAGATTGAGGAGTTTTTCTTTTTCCGATTCGATTAATTTATTGAGAGGAATTCCCGTCCATTTCGAGATAATTTCGGCGATATCCGATTCGAGAACTTCTTCCCTTAATAAACTTTTACCGGTAGTTTGTTTGTCAGCCAATTGGGTTTCTAGGGCGGACATTTGCCGCTGCAGATCGGTTAATTTTCCGAACTTTAATTCGGCGGCGCGATTATAATCATAATCTCGTTCGGCCTGTTGGATTTCTAGATTAACTTGTTCGATCGCTTCTTTAACCCCACGAACTTTATCGATAATCTCTTTTTCTCCTTGCCATTGGGCATTTAATCCCGATTGTTCTTCCTTGAGGTTAGCCAGTTCTTTTTCTAACTTTTCTAACCGTTCTCGCGAAGCTGGATCGTATTCCCGTTGTAGGGAAAGTCTTTCCATTTCTAGCTGGAGAATTTTGCGATCAATTTCATCGAGTTCTTCCGGTTTAGAGGTGATTTCCATCTTCAATTTGGCTGCCGCTTCATCAACTAAATCAATGGCCTTATCGGGCAAAAAGCGATCGCTAATATAACGATTAGAAAGCAGTGCCGCCGCTACTAAAGCATTATCGGCAATTTTTACCCCATGATGCACCTCATAACGTTCTTTAAGACCGCGAAGAATCGAAATAGTATCAACCACATTTGGTTCATCTACTAAAACCTCTTGGAAGCGTCTTTCTAACGCCGCATCTTTTTCGATATATTTGCGGTATTCATCGAGGGTAGTGGCTCCGATACAACGCAATTCACCCCGGGCTAACATTGGTTTTAATAAATTGCCCGCATCCATTGCCCCTTGAGTGGCTCCCGCACCGACAACGGTATGAATTTCATCAATAAACATGATGATATTGCCTTGGGAATCGGTGACTTCTTTGAGGACAGCTTTTAATCTTTCCTCAAATTCTCCGCGATATTTTGCTCCCGCAATTAAGCCACCTAAATCGAGAGAAATAAGAGTCCGATCTAACAGAGATTCTGGCACATCACGGTTAATAATCCGCTGGGCTAATCCTTCGACAATGGCCGTTTTTCCTACTCCCGGTTCCCCGATTAAAACCGGGTTATTTTTAGTCCGACGCGAGAGAATCTGAATCGTGCGACGGATTTCGTCATCCCGTCCAATTACGGGGTCTAATTTACCTTCCCGTGCCAATTGGGTGAGATCTCGCCCGTATTTTTCTAGTGCTTCATATTTGCCTTCTGGATTCTGATCGGTCACTTTTTGACTACCTCTGACTTGTTGAATAATTTCTTTGAGTTTGTTTTCGGTAAGTCCGAATTCTTGAAAAATATTTTTACCGAAGCGATCATCTTTAGCGTAACCTAAAATCAAATGCTCGATCGAGATAAAGTCATCTCCAAATTCTCGGCGATAATTTTCCGCTCGATCGAGTAAACTATCTAAACTACGACCTAAATAAATCGAGTCGCCGGGGTTAGAGATTTTCGGTTGACGACGGATAAAGTCATCGGTTCGATCCCGCAAACGGGCTAGACTAATATTAGCTTTACTAAAGACACTGCCCGCTAATCCCTCCTGTTCAAGAAGGACTTTCATTAGATGTTCGCTTTCGATTTGTTGCTGGCTGTTCTGTTTGGCAATGTCCGGCGTTTTGACGATTGCCTCCCAAGCTTTTTCTGTAAATTGTTGTGGATTGGTTGGCTGCATTTTCTATAAGAGATTACTTTTATACCCTAGAGACTATTCTAGATTGACCGGTTTGTTGGCTCCTAGGGGCTTACCGTACCTAGTTCAGGGGGATTTCCCCTCAATGGTGCGATTTAAGTGGCTAAAGTTTCAAGTTTATAAGCTGTCAGGGATTTAAACTGCGTCTTGGAAATTTTAGTACAAATGTTCAAACTCTCAACCAAGCTAAAATCTTAATTATTAAAGATGTTCACTGATGACTGATTACTGATGACTGTTTACAAGGGCCGAATCTAAAACCTAAGTAGGGAGGCACAATTATTTGTAGGATGGGTTAGCGGTAGCGTAACATAATCGGGCGTTGGGTTTCATGCTTCAACCCAACCTACGTTCTGATGACTGTTTACTAATTACTGTTTACTGATAACTGATAACTGATTACTGATTACTGATTAACGCTCACCCTAAAATACTATCTAAGCGATTAAAGATTTAACTTTACTAATGATACCAACTGGGTCGATACCTTGGTGGGGAAATTGTTCCCACAAACCGCCACAACCTTCATGGTGAGTACCGATATAGGCATATTTAGGAGTTAAACCGCGTTCGAGTAACCAAGAACCATAACGGCTACCTAAACCCGTGCGACGGTTAAATGCTTCTACCACTAAAACAAAGGGAGAATTACCAACTTTAGCGATAATTTCTTCATCCACCTCATTGAGGGTCGGTTTATTAATTAAACCCACGTCGATCCCTTCTTGTTTTAGACGTTCCACTGCATCTAAAGCGCGGTATAAACCATCGCCAAAGCTGATGATATAACCGGCAGTGCCTTCCCGAATTACTTCATCTTTTCCGGGGACAAAGGTATAACCATCGCCAAAGAAATTATGGCCGTTAGTATCAAGAATATTGGGAGTTTTAGAACGAGTCGAGAAGATAAAACGTAAACCGGGTTGATGGAAAGTCGCCTCGACACAAGCGGTCATTTGTGCCGCATCGGCCGGGAAATAAAGACGGGTTTCGTAACCGTCATCTAGTCCATTATCGGCAAAGAAATTATTCAAACCAAAGTGACAGGTATTATCTGCCATGTCATCGATACCAGAATGGGAAAAATGACATAAAAGATTAGAATAATTCAAGCGGGCCATGGTGATTTCAGAAATACACATTTCTAGAAAAGCGGCAAAGGTGGCGAAAATTCCCTGTTTACCTTTTTCCATCCCAAAACCAGCGGCCGCCGAAAGATTGCCCCGTTCCATAATACCAGAAGGAATAAACACTTCGGGATGTTTATCGTGGATAATTTTCAGACCGCAGGAACCTTCTAAATCGCTATCTACTACTAATACCTTAGCCTTGCGTTCTTCCTCGCTCATTTTGCCTAAAAGACTGACTACTGCTTCACCGAAAACATTGCGGTTAGAACCCCATTTATCCCCAGAACCGAGGAATTTATAGTCATTAGAAGGCTTCTTAATACTGTTGAGATATTCCACAGCGGCACTGTGTCCTTTTGCCTCTAAATATTTCAAGGCCAAGGGGACAGAAATCACATCATGACCGTGGTTAGAACCTTCTAAACCTTCAATTCCAGGACACATGGGACGTTTATTAATAATCGCAATCGGGCCCGGAGTATTAATTGCTTCACAGATATTGCGATACAAACTATCGATATCTTCCCCATCTCCCACTAACACTTTTAGTCCATGGCCGGTGAGAGTTTTTGCCACATCATAACCGGGTAAATATTTGGAAGGATGACCGGCAATCGTCACATCATTATCATCAATAATCAGCTTAACATTGATGTGTTGAGCTACGGCTAAACGGGCAGCTTCTGCGTCATTGCCTTCCTGTTGAGAACCATCGGAACCTAAACAAAAAACGGTTTTTCCGGGGTTAGCTAAAGCGACACCGTTAACGTAGGGCCACATATGTCCTAAACGGCCAGAACTAAATTTGACGCCGGGGGTTAATCCTAATTCCGGGTGTCCGGGGAGTTTAGAATTAGCCTCGCGGTAGTGCATTAATTGTTCTGGGGGTAAAGAACCTTCTAACGCAGACATGAGATATTGAGTACCGACGCGGTGTCCCGCTTCATCGAAGAAAATTGGTACAAATTGACTAGGTTGACTGCGGAAAAGAGCATCGAGAATCACCACTTCCGGGACGGTATCGTAGGGGCCGCCGGTGTGTCCACCCACACCCCGGGCCGCACCCGTGGCAGTAAAAAAGATGATAGCATCGCGACAGAGTTGAATATTGGCTTTTAGGGCGCTTCTTTGGTCGTCGGTGAGGGTGGGGTTACTGGGGTCGAGACTGATGGGTTTATAGGCGCTCAAATCGATGGGAAAGGTTGTCATCGTAGATTTTCCTTAATGTAGAGAAATAACTATAGTCAGGGAAATCATAGCCTAGAATGTCACCCGATCGATTGATTGAATAATTTCTTATCATAGATGTAGTCCCTAATACAAAAGTTTTACCCCTGCTGGGATAGCGTCCACGGTGCGGGACGGGGGAAATCTTAAAAAAGATACGGGAAAAAAAGCTGTTCTTGAGGGCAATAGTCCAGAATGGCACCTAGTACCAAGTAAAAAGGATAACCTTTGACTCGGTTTTCCTTTTCGGGAGCCGGTCGTCGGTCGTCAATATCAAATTAGCTTATACTTCATCTTTATGAGAAGGGCTGTCAGTTGATATTAATGCAATCTCTAGGCAAAAAATCAGCGCATAATTAACAAAAACTAGATTTAAGGTAAAAACTATGTGTTTAGGCATACCGGGACAAATTACGGCAATTATTGATGAAAACCATCATCTCGCTCTCGTCGATGTGGGGGGTGTAAAAAGAGAAGTAAATATTACTTGCATTGTTGATGAAGACCATCCCGCTAATACCTGTGTAGGGGATTGGGTATTAGTTCATGTGGGTTTTGCTATGAATCGAATCGATGAAGATGAGGCGCAAGAAACCTTAAATTTATTAACACAATTAGCTGAATTAGAGGCAGAATTTAATCATAATTAATGTTCTTAAAGTAGTCACCCATAAATTAATGCTGTTGTCTATCTCTAAGAAATGTAAATTATGGCAATTATTACTGACTACCGACAGCTAAAAATGATAATTAAAGGAGATAAACTATGAAATACGTTGATGAATTTCGTGATCCAGTTAAAGCGGCAGGATTAATTCAACAAATTGAACAATTATCGATAAGAATCTCTGAAAAGCGGGAAAAAGTTACTAAAATTATGGAGGTTTGTGGAGGTCATACCCACTCAATTTTTAGATATGGTATCGAGGCAATACTTCCAGAAACTATCGAATTAATTCATGGTCCTGGATGTCCCGTTTGTGTGATGCCGCGAGGTCGTTTAGATGATGCCATTTTTCTCGCACAAAAACCGAACGTAATTCTGACAACTTTTGGCGATACTATGCGTGTCCCGGGTTCCCATTTGAGTCTGCTACAAGCACGAGCAAAAGGTGATGATATTCGCATGGTTTATTCTCCTCGCGATGCCTTAAAAATTGCCAGAGAAAATCTCGATAAAGAAGTAATATTTTTAGCATTAGGGTTTGAAACAACTGTTCCTAGCACCGCTTTAACTGTTTTAGAAGCGCAAAGAGATGGTGTCACTAATTTTAGTTTATTTTCCAATCATGTGGTGATTATTCCTGCTCTGAAAGCTTTGTTAGATAACCCAGATTTACAGTTAGACGGTTTTGTTGGTCCCGGTCATGTCAGCATGGTAATTGGTACAGAACCCTATCAAGTTATTGCCCAAGAATATCATAAACCTGTGGTAGTTTCTGGGTTTGAACCTTTGGATATTCTCCAATCAATTTGGATGGTATTAAAACAATTAGATGAGCAGAGATGTGAGATCGAAAATCAGTATGATCGAGTAGTACAAAATCAAGGAAATAGAGTCGCTTTATCGGCAATCAAGCAAGTTTTTGAACTGCGGGATCAGTTTGAATGGCGAGGTTTAGGGGAAATTGCTCAAGGAGGGTTAAAACTGCGAGATGAGTACAGTAATTTTGATGCGGAGAAAAAATTTACCCTACCCAATCAGCGTGTTAAAGATCACAAAGCTTGTCAGTGTGGCGAAATTCTTAAAGGTGTTTTAAAACCCTGGGAATGTAAAGTATTTGGTACTGCTTGTACTCCCGAACATCCCATCGGTACTTGTATGGTTTCTAGTGAAGGTGCTTGTGCCGCTTATTATAAGTATGGCAGACATCGGTAAATTTTTTTTACTGATTAGTTTCCTTTCCCGCGAGGAAACGCTAGAATTTTCAGAGAAAAAATTAACAATCTCTCGGTAATAAAAAAGATGAAAATCAAAAATAATCTGGGTTTATTTGGCTTAACCACCTCTCTACTGCTAGTTATCGCTTCGGAAATCGTTCTTGCTTCCCAAGAACAAACCCTAGAACTGCCACCAAGTCAACCCCCCAGCGCCGATTTTTTCAAACCCGTCACCAATCTAATTAAAGATTTAAACCATCAGGGAGTAACTATCACCGATCCCAATGATCCCATGGCGGTGCGCTACCGAGTCAATTCCCCCTGTCGCGGTTGTTCGGTTTATCTAGGCACGGGAGTTGCCAATCCTCGCACCCAGACTAATAATAATGGCATGGGAATCAATTTTGGTCTTGGTTTCACCATGCCTTTTTCACCCTAAATACCGATGACATATTTACGCCATTCGTGATTGTGATTCCCCCTGGTGTGCTTTAATAGCTCAAAGTGGAGACTGCTGTAGGGACGACGCGGCTGGGCGCGCAGGGACATATTGGCCTCTTTTGGTGTACGATTGCCCTTATGCACATTACAACGCACACAAGCTGCCACTAAATTCTCCCAAGTGTCACCCCCTCCGCGAGAACGGGGAATCACATGATCGATGGTTAATTGTTCACCTCGGTAGAGACAGTATTGACAGGTGTGATGATCTCGTTCAAGAATATTACGACGGGTTAAAGGAATTTCCTTGTAGGGAACACGGACGTATTGCCTAAGACGGATAACGGAAGGTAGGGGTAAGTCACGACAAACCACTTTTCCGTTATGTTCTAGGGATTCAGCTTTTCCTTTCAACAATAAAACGATCGCGCGCCGCCAACTGGTAATATTTAGCGGTTCGTAGGAGGCATTCAACACGAGAACCTTGCTCATAGGTGTCTGGAGATCGCTTGAATTTACCCCGAATGGTAACACAGATCCCTGGGATTGGAACCTATTACACTAAATCGGTTGAGTATAGATCTGGTAGGGTGCGTGTTTGTGGCGATTATCTCTGATAAAAACCTAAATTAACAATCCGCACCCCACGCACCAACTTGATTATTAAATTGGTGCGTTACGCTGCGCTAACGCACCCTACGATTTATGTTTTTGTTTGTGGCGATTATCTCTGATAAAAACCAAAATCGGTTGAGTATAGGCTGCATATCAGGACAGCCGAACGGCAAGAGGCACTCATGCAAAAGGGGAAATAAATAATCAGTTTTTAATAACCGGATTTAGTATGAACTCTCAAAAATTAATTATGCAAGAACTCTAATCATATTATTGAAAACGGATTTAATATAATTAGCAAAACTAATATATATATATATATATATATATGCAAATAATTTATATGTAATTGACAGTAAAAAGAAACGCTCTTAGGATGCTAACAAAGATTAATTTAATGAATCAAGCTAGACATCCAAGCAGAAGGCATAAGTGGATTTTCCAACACTTCCCCCAATACTTCTAGAAGATAGCTCAAGTCTTTTGGGAGTCGATCGGACCTTGATGGCGACAGCACCATCTATGCTGGCTCCGACAACGCCAGAGGTGGTTCCTCAAGTCACGCCTCTCACCCTATCTTCCCCTAGCAATTTTCTTGCTCCCGTGAGCGCGGCGGTGAGTGATAACTTAGCTAATCAAGGTGATTCTCTGCTATCAGTCCCGTTATTAGTTAATCAAGAGGCTGCTAATTTCTCCTTTTCAGATCAAGATACTTCTTGGCTAGGGACTCCTCAAATCACTCAGCTAGATGATTTAGGCGAGGTTTTAGTTGTTCCGGGCAATCCCTCAGAAAGGGTGAATATGGTTGTCCAGTGGACATTGCGAGAAGCCGATTTTAATAATGAAGTGGGATTCTTTCTGGTGGATCCTTTAGGTGGGGTAGAAGGTATCGCTCCTGGTGAAAAAGGATTCGCCGAAGCGGCTTTAAGCAGTTCCAGCCGGCAAACTCTCTTCAATTCGGGTAATCAAGCGGGAAATTGGCGGGAATTTACCGTTGCGGGGGGTAGTCGTCTAGGGTTTTATGTGATTCAGAATAATACCAGCGCTAATTGGTTAGAAAATAATCGACAAAATCAAGGTCAATCGGGGTTAGCTTTTTTCTCCCTTAAAGGAGCTAATCCTGATAATTTTGATCATTCCCAAAGTAGTCATCTTGGCCGCGGAATCTGGCGACTTAATTGGGAAGATTTGACGGGTGGGGGAGATCAAGATTTTAACGACGTGGTTTTTAATATTGCTCAAGCAGGAATTGTCTTACCCGGAGACAAAGAACAGCAGGTTCCCCTAACAGTTGAGGCTGTTAGTCAGGATAATACTTTTCAAAATGAGATGGGTTATTACTTGGTTGATACCCCGGATGGCGAGATTAATGGGATTAAACCAGGGGATCAGGGTTATTTAGAGGCGGCTTTGTCAGGCGATCGCCACCAGGTAATTTTTGCCTCTGGGAAAGCGTTTGATAGTAAAACTTTTAACGTCCCTTCTGGGAAATATCTGGGATGGTATCTAGTTGCTAATGGGACGACAGAGCAGGCGATCGCCAAGGAAGAAAATGCCCCGCCGGTTTTCTTTTCCTTTGCGGCGGCGAATGAAGATGGTTTGAATCATGTCCATGCTCAACAGGATAGTCAGACTTGGGCCTGGGAAGATTTTTGGGGCGGCGGCGATCGCGATTTTAATGATTTAGTATTTCGGTTCAGTTTTGGGGAACCAATTGGAGAACCGATTCAATTACCGTCCTTGAGTATTGAAAATACCACAGTGACGGAGGGGGACACAGGAACTCAATCTGCTAATTTTACAGTTCGTTTATCAGCGCCTACAAATACAACAGTTACGGCTCAATTTACGACGAAGGATGGAACCGCGCAGGTGGGGACAGATTATGAATCTTCGACGGGGATTTTGACGTTTGCACCGGGAGAAGTGGAGAAAAAGATTACAGTTGATGTGAAGGGCGATACGATTAGCGAGCCTACGGAAATCTTCACCGTCAATTTAACAGGAGTGACCAATGCTATCCTGATTCAAGGTGAGGGAATTGGTACGATTCTGGATAATGATAATCCGGTGAATCCACCTGATAATAGTCCTCCTGTCACCGATGCCGATAAAACTATTACTTTACCAGAAGATAGTCAACCTATCCCCTTAAATATTAATCCACCTACAGATATTGATGGGGATACTTTAACTGTTACTATCACTCAATTACCAGATAATAGCAAAGGAAAAATAACTTTAGCTGATGGTACAGTTATTAATGTGGGTGATGAGATTTCAATTAATTCTCTAACTTCTTTGCTTTACACCCCTCTAGCAGATGTTAATGGTAATGGGGGCAATTTTGTTTATACTGTGAGTGATGGTAAAGGAGGGAGTGATAGTCAAACAATTAGTTTTGTCATTACCCCTGAGAATACTTCTGGTAATAACTCTCCTGTCACCGATGCCGATAAAACTATTACTTTACCAGAAGATAGTAAACCTATCCCCTTAAATATTAATCCACCTACAGATATTGATGGGGATACTTTAACGGTTTCTATCACTCAATTACCTGATAATACTAAAGGAAAAATCACTTTAGCTGATGGTACAGTTATTAATGTGGGTGATGAGATTTCAATTAAGTCTCTGACTTCTTTGCTATACACACCCCTAGCAGATGTTAATGGTAATGGGGGCAATTTTGTTTATACTGTGACTGATGGTAAAGGAGGGAATGATAGTCAAACCATTAGTTTTGTTCTTATTGCAGTCAGCGACAATAGTATTCTTCTGAGAGAAGATAACATTTTTAGCAAGCAATACCAGCAAACTATTAGTGTTCCTGTTGATTCTTCCTTCCTCAGTTTTACCTATAACGATCTGAACTTTGATACTACTGATCCTGACAGTATTAATGATGCTTTTGAAGTCGCTTTAGTCGATGCTCAAGGCAATTCTTTAATCCATACAATTCAACCTAATCGAGATGCTTTCTTTAATATTACAGAAAACCAACCCTCCGCAGTTGCTTCTGGAGTAAGTATTGCGGGAATGACGGTTAAGGTGAATTTAACGGGAGTGACACCAGGTGATGCTACTTTAATCTTTCGGTTAGTTAATAATGATAGTGACACGCAAACTTCAGTGCGTATTAGGGATATTCAACTGTTAGCAGGAGATGGAACAACTGCACCTCCTGTCACCCCGAACCTTAAAGCTGCTGCCATTAATCAAATTATCGATTTTAGTCAATTATCAGATATAAGTAGCAGCCTAAATGCCGAATATTTACGGACTTCTTTTAACGAAGATAGTAAAACCCTATACGCAGATTTTGTGATGCGGAATCAGGGAGAATATGTCGTTGATTCTCCTTTAGTTGTGGCGATTAAATCGATTAGTGATCCTACTGTTCAGGTGGTGGGAGCAAATGGCATAACTCCCGAAGGATTACCTTACTATAATCTGAGCAATTTAGTAACCAGTAATACCTTAGATCCCAATGAAATTACCCAAAGTAAAACTCTGGCTTTCTTGAATCCGCAAGAGGTTCAATTTACATACAAATTAGTCTTTTTAGGAAAGTTAAATACAGAACCAAATTTTATCAGCGATCCTGATATTGAAGCGTTAATTAATAAACCTTATATCTATGATGCTGATGCTACAGATTTAGAGGGAGACACCCTAACTTATTCTCTCTTAACTGCACCTAACGGGATGACTATTGAGAGTGATACTGGCAAAATTAGCTGGACTCCTGGGACAAATACTGTTGGTAATTACAGTATTTCTGTACAAGTAAACGATGGTAGAGGAGGGATAGATCAACAAGATTATACCCTTTCTGTGATTGCGCCACCTCCAAATCGTCCCCCGATTATTACTTCGATTCCTATTGTTGATGCGAGAGTCAAACAAGAATACCAGTATCAAGCGATCGCTACCGATCCTGATAGTGATACATTAACCTATAGTTTGGTAAATGCTCCCAATGGTATGACTATCGATGCGAATACGGGTTTAATCCGTTGGACAGCAACAGCCAATCAAACAGGATTACAGGAAGTTGAATTAGAAGTTAATGATGAAAAAGGAGGAGTTGCTGAACAGAAATATCAAATTTTAGTTCAACAAGAAGCCAGAAATACGCCACCTGTTATTATTACTGATCCAGTAACTAAAGTTTATCCTATTTCTAGCAGTGGTAATCCGCAGTTATTTGATTTATCGAAATGGACGAGTGTTCAATATGATTTAACCGTTCAAGATCCCGATGCTAGTTGGCAGATTCAACCTGGAAATACAGTCGTTGAACAAAAAATTAACGCTGATGCTTCTATTTTATTAAGTAATGTTGATGTAACTAATAACAGAATTGAGGGAACCTGGAGAGTTGGAACGAGTGATGATGATGACTATATCGGCTTTGTTTTTGGCTATCAAGATCCTCAACACTTCTATGTATTTGATTGGAAACAAGCTGATCAAAATGAGTCCTCGTTAGGTTTTGCTGAACGGGGAATGAGTATTAAAGTTGTTGATGCCAATTCTTCCTTAACAGGAACCGATTTATGGCCGACGAATGGCAATGGACAGCGAGTTAAGCAACTATTTCACAATACCGTTGCTTGGAAGGATTTAACAGACTATAAATTTACGATTGATTTCGTACCGGGTCAATTTACGATTACAGTTAAAGAAGGAAATACGATTATAGATTCTGTCACCATTAACGATAATACTTACACTTCGGGTAAATTTGGCTTTTATAATTATTCTCAGTCTAATGTTCTCTATAGTGGTTTTAGTCAACAAGCTTTACAAGCTTATAATTATCTTTATGATGTTAATGCCATCGATCCAGATCAAGACAAATTAACTTACTCCTTAATTGACAAACCAACCGGAATGGTGATCAATCCTGATAGTGGACTGATTACTTGGGCTACTTTTTCTCAATCTAATCCGATCAATGTTGAAGTAAAAGTTGAAGATGGTCGAGGAGGATTCGATACCCAAAGTTTTATTATTGAATTAGCCGATAGAAATATTGATTTAACTTTAGCTGATATTCATACAGAAGATCTAGTGATAGATGGGCAACTTTTAACCGTATCGGGACAAGTATCTGCTCAAATCAAGAATCAAGGGTTAAATAATTTAAGCGATCTATTTAAAGTCGTTTTCTTTGAAGATAGAAACATTAATCAAGTTTATGATGTAGGAATTGATACTGTTTTAGGAGAAGCTAAAGTTAACACGCCACTACAAGCGGGTCAAAGTACAACTGTCACCACGAATTTGTCAGGTTTCTTGAGCTTTATCAATAGTCCGATTTGGGGATTTGTCGATGCTGATAAGGTGATTACTGAAACGAATGAAAACAATAATTTAGCTTTCAGCAGCCAAGATTGTCTTGTTCAACCCTCTGGACAATTTAACCCGGTTGTTGAGTGGAATAAAAATACTTTCTCTGTTTTACCAAGTTCTAATCAGGTAATGATGACTCCCGCAGTCATTGATCTAAACGGTGATAAAATTCCTGATATTGTTTTCAGTACGTTTACGGGTAGTAACTATACAACTGATGGGAAATTGCGTGCAATTAGTGGAGCTAATGGAAGCGAACTCTGGACAGTTACTAATTCTGCTTATGAAGTACGAGGAGCGTCAGGAGTAGCAGTTGGAGATATTGACAATGATGGAAAACCGGAAATTTTAGCGACGGCAGAAAGTGGAGATGCTTTAATTGCTTTTGAGCATGATGGGACGTTTAAATGGCGTAGTCCAGCAATTTGGGGGGGGATTAATTGGGGATCTGCTTCAATTGCTGATCTCAATCAAGACAGTACACCAGAAATAATTATCGGAGCAACGGTACTCGATAATCAAGGTAGAATTATTTGGCAGGGGAACTCAGTGGGAGGATTAGGCCGTGGAGATAATGGTCCCGGTCCTCTTTCGGTTGTAGCTGATCTCGATCTAGATGGCAGTCCAGAAGTAATCGCTGGGAGAAGTGCCTATCGCGCTAATGGTTCATTATATTGGAATGCTTCTATTAGCGATGGTTTCCCAGCTATAGGAAACTTTGATAGCGATCCTAACCCTGAAATTGTAGTTGTTTCTAATGGACAAGTTTTTCTATTAGAACACACCGGCCAAGTGAAATGGGGAGGAATTAGTATTCCCGGAGGCGGACGTGGTGGTGCGCCAACTATTGCTGATGTTGATGGTGATGGTCAACCCGAAATCGGCGTTGCTGGTGCTAATAGATACGTTGTTTTAGAAACAGATGGTTCAATTAAATGGACAAGCGTTACTCAAGATAACAGTTCTAATGTAACGGGTTCATCTGTTTTTGATTTTAATGGTGATGGCAATGCAGAAATTGTGTATGGAGATGAGCTTTATCTAAGAATCTATAATGGTAGCGATGGCAAGACTCTTTATCAATTACCAAAAGGTTCGGGAACAACTTATGAATTACCACTAATTGTTGATGTGGATGCTGATGGGAATGCGGAAATTGTTGCTGTTGCTAATAACTATGCTGTTGGTTCCCAGACCGGAATTTTTGTCATTGGTGATTTAAATGATACTTGGGTTTCTACCCGACAGATTTGGAATCAACATAGTTATCATATTACTAATATCAACGATGATGGCTCAATTCCTATCAAAGAACAAAATAGTTGGCAGACTCACAATACCTATCGCCTTAATCTTCAAACGAACTATAGTCCTCTAGCGGCTCCCGATTTAACCGCTTCTTACCTACGCACAGAAGAAGTTGCAGGTAAGACAACAATAAAAGCAAGAATCGGTAATGGCGGCTCAATTTTTGTGGCTTCTGGAGTTAATGTTGCTTTTTACAAAGGCGATCCGAAAGCAGGAGGAGTGCTTTTAGGGACAACTAAAACAACGAAAAAATTAGAAATTGGTGGCTTTGAGGATGTTAATCTAACGGTAGATGGTACTTCTTTACAAAATATTTGGGTTGTAGCTGATGATGATGGAACAGGAAAGGGTCAGGTTAATGAATGTGATGAGGAAAATAATCGTTATAGTGAAGTTTTTGTTAATGGGAGAGGCGAAATTCGGGGGAATAAATGGGAAGATGTTAATGGGGATGGTGTCTATAATAAAACTGGAAAAATTATTATTGCTCATGATGTAAATACTTTAGCGACTAATAATGTTGGGGAACAAGAACGTCTCTTTGCAGCTAATGTATCTGAGTGGCTTATTGGTAAAAAATCAGGAAGAATTTTAGCAATTGAAGCTAATGCGATTGATGGAGAGCGAGATTATGCACCAACTCTTGAGGATGCCATAATTTCAGCCGGATTTTCTCTAACAGTAACTCAAAATATTAACTTTACGCTAGAGCAACTTCAATCTTTTGATGCTGTATTTGTTGGACAAACTTTTCCTAATATTAACTTTTTAAATAACCAAATTCTCATTCAATATGTGAAATCTGGTGGAAATGTCTACCTTTATGGAGGTGTTGGTGGTGCTGGTGCTTCTGTAGAAGCCTCTGGTTGGTCTGCATTTCTTAATGCCTTTGGCTTTACTTTTGTCAGTGAATACAACGGTATTAGTTCCACAATTATTGACAATTCACATCCGATATTTCAAGGGATTACTAACTTACGAAGTGGCAATGGACAATCAATTATTGATCTCGAACCATCGAATTCTGATAATCAGATTATATTAACCACGAATGGTCAAGGAACTTACGCGAGTTTTTCTACTCCTCCAGACTCAGGACTAGCAGGTGTTACTGTTTATCTTGACTT
This sequence comes from Microcystis sp. LE19-84.1B, assembly GCF_027531875.1. Taxonomy (NCBI): domain Bacteria; kingdom Bacillati; phylum Cyanobacteriota; class Cyanophyceae; order Chroococcales; family Microcystaceae; genus Microcystis; species Microcystis sp. LE19-84.1B. Next base: position 30,921 of record NZ_JAPZSR010000250.1, read on the forward strand.
AAATAATAACGGTTTACTCGATCCTAATGAACCAACTCAGCTAACTGCTGCCGACAATCCCAATACTCTAGAAATAGATGAAACTGGACAATACAGACTTACGAATTTAACACCAGGTAATTATATTGTGCGGGAAGTTGTACCAGAGGGTTATAAACAGACTTCCCCAAATAATCCTAGCTTCCATACTGTCACTCTAACATCAGGTCAAATTGTCGAAAAAATTAACTTTGGCAATACAAAAACCAACGAAATTAAACCTAATCAATCCCCATCTTTTGTCTCTACAGCCCCCACAACCGCTCAAATTGATCAACTTTTGCGCTACGATGCTAAAGCAACAGATCCCGATAGCGATCCTCTAACCTTCGATCTTCCCCTCAAACCCGAAGGCATGGCAGTTGAAGCAACCACAGGCATTTTAGTCTGGAAGCCTACCCTTGCTCAAATCGGTATTCATGATGTAACTTTGCGAGTACAAGATAACAAAGGAGGAGTGAGCCTACAATCTTTCCAAGTTATAGTAAATAATCTCAATAATGCCCCAATTATTACCTCTAACCCTGACTTAGATACAGTAATTAATCTACCCTATCAATACCACATTCAAGCGCAAGATGCAGACGGAGATGCGATCGCTTTCCGTTTAGACACAGCCCCAACAGGTGTTACCCTTGATGCAACTACAGGAATCTTACGCTGGACTCCGATCAATTCTCAAGTCGGACAGCATACTTTCACTCTCATAGCTAGTGATGGCAAAGGGGGAGAAACTCGTCAAACCTATAATCTCAGTGTACTGGCTTTTGCGCCTAATAATGCCCCAGAAATTACCTCTACACCCCGTAATAGCGTTGCTTTAGGAACATCATACTTCTACACCTTAAATATCTCAGATCCCGATGGCGATCTCCTTACTATTAATCTACAAACTGCCCCCACAGGGATGACATTGAATCAACAAGGATTGATCACTTGGACTCCCGAAGCGAATCAATTGGGTAATCATACCGTAAAAGTTGAAGTAAACGATGGACGGGGTGGATTTGCTGAACAAGAATGGGCGATTGCTGTTGTTAGTCAACGTAGCAACAATCAAGCCCCACAAATTCTCTCTACCCCTTCCCTAAAAGCCAATATTAACCAAGTTTATCAATATAATTTAGTAGGGAATGATCCTGATGGCGACCCGATTTTCTGGTCTTTGGAAACTCGTCCGCAGGGAATGTCTCTTGATGTTACTAAGGGAACAATTCGTTGGCAACCTAAACTAGATCAAATTGGACTTCATGAAGTAGTTATTCAAGCGATAGATACTCAAGGTGCAATCAGCAGCCAACGCTTTACCCTGGCTGTTAATGGGGTTAATCTTCCTCCTAATATTACCTCTGTCCCCCTCACCCGAACAGTTACGAATCAAGCCTATACCTATACTGTTGTTGCCAAAGATCCAGAAAACGGAATTTTAACCTATAACTTAGGTCGTAAACCCAACGGTATGACCATTGATCAGACGGGTAAGATTCAATGGACACCGACTCAAATAGGTAACTATGATATTGATGTTTTAGTAGCCGATAATCAAGGCGCAACTGCTACTCAAACCTATCGGTTAGTAGTGGGAACCCAAGCAATTAATCAAGCACCAAATATCACCTCTACTCCTCTATTTGTGGCGAATGTAGGCAGTGCCTATCAATACCAAATTCAAGCGAGTGATCCAGAGGGACAATCATTAACCTATCAACTGATAGAATCACCCCAAGGAATGACCATTAATCCTAACACCGGCTTAGTACAATGGGACACACCAATTACGGGTAATTATAAAGTAGTAGTTGCCGCTTTTGATTCCCAAGGATTGGGGGTGACACAAGGTTATACTTTAGCCGCTAAAGTCAATAGCCTTCCCGTGATTCGTTCCACGACTCCACCCACAGGGGCAATTCCTGGTGTAGCTTATCGCTATGATATTCAAGCAACTGATCCTGATGGCGGTATTCTCACCTATAGTTTAGATCCGGCTTCTCAAGCTAAAGGTATAATCCTAGACGAAAGCGGACGTTTAAGCTGGACTCCTTCTACCCCTCAAACAGGAATCCATGCTATTACTTTAACCATTACCGATGCAGCAGGAGGCAAGGTTACTCAAAGCTTTAATCTCACCGTCGCACCAGATACTACTGCACCGAAAGTTATTATTAATCGTAATAAGAACTTTACCAATAAAGGGGAAGCAGTTTCTTTCCAAGTGAGTGCAACGGATAATGTCGGTATTGCTAACCTACAATTACTAATTAATAATACTCCCGTCGTAATTGATAGCAATGGAGTCGCTACCTTTACCCCGACAAATCCGGGAGTTATTACCGCTAAAGCTTTCGCCTTTGATGCTGCTGGAAACAAAGCTGAAGCTACCACTACTGTTAATGTTCTCGATCCCACCGATACGGAAGCACCTAGTGTTAGTTTAGACTTATCAGGAATTGCTAACTTTGAAATTACCGCACCCACACCCATTAAAGGCACAGTTAACGATACTAACCTAGCTTATTATGCGCTTGAAGTTGCTCCGGCTGATGGTAGCGCACCTTTCAAAGAAATGTTCCGAGGCACAACTCCAGTTACCAATGGCGTATTAGGAGTATTAGATCCCACCTTGTTGCCTAATGATACCTATCAAGTCCGTCTGGTTGCCTACGATGTCAATGGTAAAGGTAATGGAGTCGCAGAATTATTAGATGTTAGTGGGGATTTAAAGCTAGGGAATTTCCAACTCTCCTTCACTGATTTAGAGATTCCTGTTGGTGGTATTCCCATTACTTTAACCCGTACTTATGACACTTTAAATAGTAATAATAAAGACGATTTTGGCTTTGGTTGGCGCATGGAATTTCGAGATGCCGATGTGCGAACCAGTTTACCCAAAGATGAACTTTATCAAGAATTAGGTTTCCGCAGTGTGGGTTTTAAAGAAGGGGATGCGGTTTATATCACACTACCAGGGGGTAAACGGGAAAGATTTACCTTCAAGTTAGAACCAATGAAAGTAATGGGTATTCCTTTAACAGCACTGATGGGAAACCGTGCCTTATTTATTCCTACATTTGTCGCGGATAAAGGTTCTACCAGTACCTTAAGTGTAGAAACAGCAGGAGTCGTCTTAACTCGAGGACAAAATGGTCAAGTCGTTCCCTTTAGTGGAGGTTCTGCTTTTGCTCATTACCATCCGCAAGATTGGGGTAATTACTATCAATTAACCACCAAAGAAGGCATTGTTTACGACATTGATGCTACCACAGGAGATATTAATAGTATTACCAATCGCAACAGCGATAAACTAACCTTTACTGATGCGGGAATTACCAGCAGTAATGGACTAAAAGTAACCTTTGGCAGAGATACTCAAGGTCGCATCACTACTGTTACTGATCCGATGGGTAAACAGATTAAATATGAATATGATAATAAAGGAGATTTAATTAAAGCTACTGACCGAGAAAATAATACCACTCAGTTTAAGTATAATAATGCTCAACCTCACTACTTAGATGAAATTATCGATCCCTTGGGACGAACTGGAGTCAAGAACGAATATGATCAAAATGGACGCTTAACGAAAGTTTTTAATGGGGAAGGTAAAACTGTCCAGTTAGACTATAATCCAGATAATTCACTCTATACAGTTAAAGATCCTCTTGGTAACGCGACAACCTACGAATATGACCTGCGGGGAAATATTGTTAGTGAAATTAACGCTAATGGTGGCATTATTAAACGCACTTATGATGACAGGAACAATCTTCTCAGTGAAACTAATCCTGAAGGGGAAAAACTCTCCTACACTTATGATAGTAAGGGCAATAAATTAAGCGAAACCGATGCTTTAGGTAATGTCACTCGCTATAATTATAATAGTAACAATGATCTTTTAACGACAACTGATGCGCTAGGAAACGTTGTCACAAACAGTTATGATAGTCGAGGCAATTTACTCTCTATTACTGGATTAAGTAATGGAACTGTCACGCTTAATTACAACAATAATGGATTATTAACTCAGTTAACCACTGCTGAAGGAACAACCAAATATGAATATGATCTCCGAGGGAATATTACCAAAGAAATTAATCCCCTTGGCCAGGAAACGACCTATACTTATGATGGCAATGGTAATCGCCTAACAGAAACTCGCCAAGTAACTACTACTAATGGTATTCGTACCCTCGTTACCAAGACTGAATATGATAGCAAAGGTAATATCATTAAAGTCACCGATGCGGAAGGGCACATTAGCCAAACAATTTATGATGCAGCGGGACAAAAAATCAAAGAGATTGATGCTTTGGGTCGGGTTACTAAGTATGTCTATAGTGAGGGAGGACAACTATTAGAAACAATTTATCCTGATGCAACACCGAATAATGATAGTGATAATCCTCGGACTCGCAAGGAATATGATGCAGCGAATCGAGTAACAGCAGACATTGACGAATTAGGAAGACCTACTCAATACCAATATGATGCGTTAGGACGTTTAATTTATACTATTTATCCTGACTTAACCCCAAATGATAACACCGACAATCCCCGCAAAGAAACCCGTTATGATAAAGCTGGACGTGTTATTGCAGAAGTAGATGAACGGGGTAATATTACTCGTTATACTTATGATGATGCAGGACGAAGAACAGAAACTATTCTTCCTGATAGTACCCCTAATGATGATACAGATAACCCCAGAATACTTGTTACTTACGATGCGTTAGGTCGTCAAATTAGTCAAACCGATCCCTTGGGACGTAAAACCCAATTTGTCTATGATAATTTAGGTCGTCCTACGGGTCAAATCTTCGCTGATAATACCAATATTTCTACTACTTTCGACCAAGCAGGTCGAGTGATTGCCAAAATTGACCAAGAAGGTAACAAAACTAAATATGAGTATAACGCTTTAGGACAATTAACAGCAGTAATTGATGCGCTGAATAATCGCACTGAATACGGCTATAATGAACTGGGGAATCTCATTACTCAAAAAGATGCCAAAGCCAATATTACTAAGTATGAATATGATGGTATAGGTCGCCGAATTGTCACCCAATTGCCCCTAAATCAGCATTCTACCACCCAATATGATGCCGTAGGTAACATCATTAGCACCACTGATTTTAACGGTCAAATTATCACATTTATCTACGACGAACGCAACCGACTAATCAGGAAAGCCTTACCCAATAATGAACAAGTTGTCTATACTTATACCTTAACAGGTCAACGAGCAACAGAAACCGATAGTAATGGGACAATAACCTATCAATATGATAGCCGCGATCGCCTGTTATCTCGCCTCGATCCTGATGGGGTGAAAATTGAATACACTTATGATGCAGCAGGAAACCGCACTTCTGTTAACATTCCTTCTGGTAAAACTAGCTATACTTTTGATGAGCAAAATCGCCTGAAAACAGTCACAGATCCCAATAACGGAGTAACAACTTATACTTATGATTTAGCTGGAAATCTGAGCAAAACAACCCTACCCAATGGAACAATAGAAACCCGTGAATATGATTTGTTAAATCGTCTGCTGTATCTCCAAAACAGTAATAGCAATGGCGTTATTAACAGTTTCCGTTATACCTTAGATAAGGTGGGTAATCGTCTGGCAGTTGTCGAACAAGATGGACGGAAAGTTAACTACGAATATGATGATATTTATCGTCTCTTAGAAGAGGAAGTGATTGATGGAACAACCCGCAGGATTAGCTATACTTATGATCCAGTTAGCAACCGTTTAACCCGCAATGATTCGGTAGAAGGTAATACTACTTATGAGTATGATCGGAATGATCGTTTATTAAAAGAAGTCACCAATGGGGTAACAACTACCTACACTTATGACAATAATGGTAACACCTTATCTAAGACCACTGGAACGGATAAAGTTAACTATCAATGGAATGCGGAAAATCGCTTAATTGGTTTGGATAATAATGGGGATGGTGTTAATGATGTCACTAATAAATATGATAGTGATGGCATCAGAATTAGTCAAAAGGTTAACGGCGATGAAACTCGTTTCTTGGTGGATAAAAATCGCGATTATGCTCAGGTGTTGGAAGAATATACTCCGAGTAAGATTATTAAGGCGAGTTATGTTTATGGACATGATTTGATTTCTCAACTGCGTAATAGTCAGCGTTCTTTCTATCATGTGGATGGATTGGGAAGTACAAGAGCGTTAACGGATATTAATGGTTTGGTGAGCGATCGTTATGCTTATGAAGCGTTTGGGGAGATTATTAAGCAGTTAGGAAATACGAAGAATTTGTATTTGTTTGCAGGGGAACAACGCGATCCGAATTTAGGTTTGGATTATTTACGGGCGAGGTATTTAGATGTTAGTACAGGACAGTTTATAAGTCGAGATAGCTTTGCGGGTATCAAAACTGTTCCAGTGTCGTTGAATAAATATATTTATGGTCATGCCAGCCCTGTTATTAATATCGATCCATCTGGGAACTTTACTATAGTTGGATTAAATCTCGGAGGATTTTTCTCAACAAGTGCTAGTTTTTTAGGAGGCAATCTCGCTCGTATTACAGTTAATAATCTTGCTGGTAAAACTTTCGAGAGATTTGTTATAGCTCAACTGCAAAGACAGTTTGGCAAAGATGCCGTATTTACTGGTGTACGTTTTACTGGACCCGGTGGAATTCGCGTCGCTGATGCTGTTATAAAGTTAGGGGATCGGTTAATAATTATTGAAACAAAAACAAAAATTCCTCTTGGCGGTAGTTCATTGGCTCGTTTAGGGGGTCAAATCAAAACCTTCTCTTTAGGTACGCCTTCTAATCAAGCACTTCGCGGTTTAGCTCAAGAGGTTGTTGTAATTACGGAACAATCTGCGGCGGCGGCGGAAGCTTCATTCGTTGCTATTGAAGCAAAATTGGCCACAGGATCATTGTCAGGAGTTTTACAAGGAAGTTTAGAACTTACTTCAGTTTTACGGACTCTTTTTATAGGGTTATAGATAGATCTTGTAGGGTGCGTTAGGCGGAGACAATCTCTGACAAAAAAAACAAATTAATAATCCGCCGTAACGCACCAACTTCATCATTAAATTGGTGCGTTACGCTATCGCTAACGCACCCTACGATTCTGCGATTCATGTTTCTACATTTTATTACTATCGGCAAAAATTGCTGCGATCGCAGCAGCAGCGACTTGTGGTATTCCTCTGTTCCATTACACTGATTATAGTGGGATGAGAGAAATCGTAGGAACAGGGACGATTTTGGCTTCTGCCCCGTACTACGGAGATGGATTAAGTCATCCAACAGGAGCTTATGCGACGGAGATTCCTCCAGCGATCGCTGATCTTGTAGGGTGCGTTAGGCGGCGATAATCTCTGGCAAAAAAACAAATTAACAATCCGCCGTAACGCACCAACTTCACCATTAAACCGGTGCGTTACGCTTTCGCGCTTCGCACCCTACGATTCATGTTT
>NZ_JAPZSR010000296.1:0-1021 GCF_027531875.1 Microcystis sp. LE19-84.1B
AAAAAATATTTGGTATTTTATGATTTCTCCTCAACATCTGATTGGTTGAGTATTTTTTTTGATTATTCTGATTTTTTTTCTTTGAAAAGACCTGTAGTTTTTTATACTTCAAAGTGAAGTGCGGAATATGGGTTAGAGATATTAGCAGAAGCACTGCCAATACCGATCCTGTTTGAGAGTCGGAGAAAAAAACTCAAAAGATTTTTAAAGCTGGAAATCCTGAACATTGAAAAAATCTGGTTTCCCTGCCTAAAAGAGATGTTAAAACAGCAGGAGAGGTTCACAATAAAAGGATTAGTATATATTGCCATAGACCGGACGAGTTGGGGAACAATAAATATCTTGATGGTGAGTCTAATTTACGACAAGAGAGCCATGCCAATCTATTGGGAGATATTAGATAAAAAAGGAAGTAGTAATCTCGAAGAACAGCAGCGAGTATTGGGGAAAATATTGACGGTGCTATCAGGTCATAAAATCCTGGTGTTAGGAGATAGAGAATTTTGCTCGGTCAGTCTTGGAAAGTGGCTTCAGAAGCCGAGTTTATACTTTTGTTTAAGACAAAAAAAAAGTACAAATGTGAAGACAAAAGAAGGAATTTATCAAGAAATGAGAGAGTTAGGTTTAAGTCCAGGAACTCAACTATTTTTGAAGGATGTCAATATTACAAAAGAGCAGGGATTTGTCCAGTTTAACTTAGCTGGTAAATGGAAAAAAACCTATCGGGGTTTTCAAACAAAAGAACCTTGGTATATTCTGACTAACTTTGGAGATTTAGAGACGGCAATAATTGCCTATCAAAAAAGATTTGATATTGAGGAGATGTTCCGAGATTTTAAGTCGGGAGGCTATAGCTTAGAAGGTTATCAATTAGCCCCGCAATACTTATCAAAGCTGATAATTGTTATAGCTATCGCCTATACAAGTGCCACACTACAAGGTAAAAAAATTAAGGATATGGGAATCCAAAAATATGTCACAAGACCTGAAAAAAGATATAAAGGTCAACGCAGACACAGCA
>NZ_JAPZSR010000151.1:0-9603 GCF_027531875.1 Microcystis sp. LE19-84.1B
GCCATCTGGCTGGTCTGGTTCTTCTACAGAGCGATTTTCTGGCTGGGATATTATTCCTACGCAAGTCCCTTATCTCTTATCTTTTGTCTGCTACTGAAGATTTTTGATTCTTGCAGGAGATATTATTTTTTATAAAATTGGTGAACTAATTCTCAAACGTACTAACCCACAAACAGAAGGAGGCAAACCCATTACGCTGCGCTATGACTCCCGTAGCATTTAGCGGCCAAAACCACTGGCTCGATTTCTCCCTTTTGGAGTTTTTCTAGCGGGGTTGCTCCGTCTAAACGAATATCACCCGTAAGCAGAAAGAGCATTTGTGTCCAAGCACCATCTTCTTTTAGGACGGCTAACACTTGGTCTAAACCAGACAAAACTTTGCCATCAATAAATTGCCAAGCAGGATAAACTAATTCTTCGTTGACAGATAAACCTAAGACCTGATGATTGAGCCTCATAGTTTCTAATTCCAAAGAACTACAGGCTAAAACACTACAAATCTCAGCGCTGGTTAAGGTTCCGCCTTGCTTAGATAGGAACCGTTTCTTCGCTTCTTCGCCTCGTTTAATGGCAGCTGCCAACGCAGGGGCCAAAGCTAAAGGAGATTGTGTTTTTTGTATAGATTCTAACATTTTTAAGCAACCCTACCACCGCGAACGTATTTTGAATCCTTGATTAGTTTTTAGGAAGACCCTATCTACCCCTCATAATAACAGATGGTGGGCATTGCCCACCATACATATAGCAAGTCTATTTGGGATTTAAACTGTCACCTATTGATAACAAGGGACTTAAGCCCCTTGTCTATATTAGCCAATTTAAATACAGAACACCTTACTCAATTTCCAATAGACAAACGACCAATACGCCAGTAGATCGGCCAGTCAATTACAATCAGTTTTTCAGGGGATAACACGCTATTAATGATTTGCTCCAATTTACCGAACATAAACTCTTGTCCTCTGTCACTAATACATCTTTGAGTAGAAGACCATGTTTCTAAATATCCGACTAATTGGTTAATGTTCCATTTTTTTTGCATGATAATCTTAGGAGAATTAATTTCATGAAAAGGAAAAGAAATTGTTTTGTATTGATCATCGATTAATTGTCTTTCTGCTGGCCAATAGGGATTAATGGTATGATAAAATTCTTGTAAAGCTGATTTTAGTTTTACTTCTTCTTGAGGAATTTCAAAAAAGCCATAACACCACATGGCTAAAACTCCTTGCGGTTTAAGAACCCGTTTTACCTCTCCATAAAAATCGTCTAAGTTAAACCAATGTGCCGCCTGAGCAACTGTTATTAAATCAATGGATTTCGACTCTAAAGGCGTTGACTCAGCAACAGATATAAAGTATTTAATCTTAGGGTGTATTACTGCATTTTTTATTTGATTTTCACTAGCATCAGAGGCATAAACCTTATTAAAATAACGAGTTAGTCCCAAGGCAACCTGTCCATTACCTGTCCCACAATCCCATGCCATTTGATGTTGAGAGGCAATGGTATTAAGATAATCAAATATACTGGAGGGATAAGTTGGGCGATACAGAGAATACTCTTTTGCTTGCTTAGAAAAATAGTCGTTGAATTTCTTTTGAGGATTCATAGTGTTAGACTCAGTAGATTAGTAAAGAAAGTAGTGGACTGTTTCAGCTAAAATAGGGCAATAGATTTCGGTTTAAAGTCTTAGATTATAGAATTTATAGCATTTTTCTAATACACCAAATTAGCTGAAACAAACCAGTAGGGCGTTTAAACCCTACCTTTACCACCTTAAATTTAACCCAAGGTTAAATACTGGGATAAACTATCGCAAAAAGCGATTCCTTGGTTTTGATACATCTCAGGGGAGTAGGCCTTTTCCGCGGCGTCGATGACTATTTGACCTTCATAGCCTCGTTCAAACAAGAAACAAATTAAGTCTTCATTGACGAAATTACCGAACCCGATCGGGTTGTGCAGGTGATGAGGAACGAAAGTGTCGGATAAATGCAGATTTCCAGCCAACGAAATTAACTGATCTAGGTCCTCCCAGAAATTATTCGGGTTGGTAGTCATCAGGTGGGGTAAATCAAGGGTGAGTTTGCAGCCTGTACGTTCCGCCAGTTTGCCATACTCATCAGCGGTCAATAACAAAAAGCCATCACGACCAGCAGTCTCGACACAGATTGTCATGTCTAAAGTATCAGAATAAGCCACAAGTCCCTCTACGGAACGGCATAGCTTATCAAAGTTTGTGCCAGAATTCCCCCGCCCTGTGTGAAGAGTGAGTAGTTTGACGTCAAACTCCTTGAAGAAGTCGATCTCCTTTTTTACTCTTGCGACCGACTTTTGGCGCACTATCTCATTGCTGGCGGCAAGATCAGTCTTCTTATAGCTGGCATGACCCGAAAATTTGAGTTTGGGGTAGAGTTGACGGAGATGGGTGAGACCACAAATAACCCGGGGATTTTCGATATCATTGATCGCCCCATGCTCCACTTGAAGTTCGATATGGCTATAACCGCTGTCTGCATATTGCTTGGCGGCCACATCCAAATGAGCCTTCGGGTTGGTGTTGGTAGAGATTGCCGTTGGCAGGCGCTTAATCGGTTGATCGCTGAGTTGTTTTTGCTGTAGAGTTAACATATATAGATTACTCGAAGGAAAGTGAATTTAGAACTTCCACTTATTATCCTTCGAGTTTTTTTTGTAGTCAAGAATCCGCCATAATAGTCCAACAGCCAAAACCCTTTGAAACCCTTTTGTTACAATAGTTTAGAGGATTTATGAGGATTTATAAAGTTTTGTTAATTGCTTCTGAAAGATTGCTTTCTACCCAGCTTAGGACTTTTTAGCACTTTTTTTGGACGGTATTGTCCGGTCTATACTCTACTTTGCCGTTCTAATTGTCCAGCCAGTGTGCTATACTAGGTGACGGTTGCTAAAAGACGATTGGGACTTAGACATTTTCGGTCAGCCAAAAGGCTCAAACCATTACCGGACAAAGGGTTAACCCAGATTGGGAAGATTCTGTCTAAGCAAGTAGTCTCTTTGAAGCAAGAATCCCCGTCGCTTTAGCACAGGGAGTGTCAATAACATTTATATCAGAGCTAAACTCAAGCAAATCATGCCAAGACCACCAAAAAGAGATGATGAAGATATTAAGCGAGACGAAAGAGTTTATTTTTTTCTTCTCAAACTAGCGGGCATCAAAATTAGTCCAGATAGTCCAGATAGTCCAGATATTGGAGATATAGCAACAGTAGATATTGCTAGAAAATGGGGATATGCAGGAAATGACGCAGGAAGGAAATTTACGGAAAGAGTCTTAAATGGGTTAAATAAGAAGATAGAGGAAAATGTTCCTCCCTTAACGTTAAGTCGTTTAGTCGAGATTCTTCAAGGGATAGAAAAAAACATAGACATTAGTCATAAACCTAAAAATGAAGACCAACTTCAAAATGAAGACGAACTTCCAAAAGTTCTGGGTCAATTAGATAAAATTAAAGCAATTCGCAAATATTGTGAACTTTCACGTCAAGAGAAGAAACAATTAGGCTTACCTGTTGATTTTCAAGCTTACATAGAGGAAAATTTTATTAATTTGTCTAATGATTATACTATATCTTCTAATCAAGTATCAGATTGTTCAGAAGATAAATTTACCCATATAGCTAAAGTGCAAGGAAGCAAGGAACAAGATTCCGTTCTTTCGACGATTAAAAAAGAATATCTGAACAATTTAGTTCAAGAAGTAATTAAGGATAAATTCTCAAAAGATTGGCTAGACAAGAACAATAAAGTAATTGAGAAAGTACAGGAAAGAGTTATAAATGAGATTACACTCATTGCCGTTCAATCTGGGCTAGAAATTGCCAGATATCATCTTCCCAATATATTACCAGAAAATTCAAGTCAGTTTAGTCAGTTTACTGAAGCCTATAAAAAACAATGGAATTATCAATTATCTGATCAGTGGATTAAACAGTTAACTTCTAACATCATTGACAATAAAATAATTTCCGATCAAATACCGATTACTTTTAGATACTTAGAAATCAAAAAAGTGGGACCACTTCCTTTTGAAAATGATGACACTTTAATCAATGAACACTTATTAAAAAAAGACCCAGATAGTATAGCGACCAAAGCAGCATTTGACATTTTCAAAAAGAATAATGCTTATCAAGTCACGATTCACTTCCGTTTAAAAATCGAAGGAGAAAATATCGATTTTTTTGAACAGGTAAGTGGTATTTCAAGTATTTTATCATTAGTTCGTAAAGCACTTAATCGGGGTTTACTCTGGGATATTCCTTGTTTAAATAGTTACTTTCCTGTCATCCAAGAAGTTTATACTCAGGATAAATTATTTGGTGGTGATAGTTTGGCATCTGTTTGGTCAAAATCGAGAGGTAGATTGATCAAAATAGATGATTTAAAAGACTTACTTGAAAATAAAGAAAATAATGATTTTGATTGCTATGTTGAAGGCTCGGATATTATTGAGAGTGACTATCTAGGATTCGACTTGATCGAATCTATAGCTATGTCGGGATTCCACGCACGTCTAAAATTAATTGAACAAACAGGCATTAAACCAATAGATTATCTTAAAGAATTAAAAAAACGTATTGAAGAAAAAGAGAATTTAATTAAAGGAAAAAAATATTTAACCTCTTATCCTTTTTCTCTATTAGTAATGGAGCAACATCTAAACGAAACAATTCTTAAATATTATGAAGGCAAATCTAAATGGAGTAAAATTGCTTACGAATCTCAATTATTTATTATTCAAGCATATCTTGACGAAGGTTTGGTCAACCAATCAGGAAAGTTATTAGGACGCCTGAAAAGTCATGAGAATAATTTCAGTCATTTTCTTAAGGCTAGTTATTATTTATGCAGGGCTGAATATAGTTTCTTAAGTGATGAAAATAAATCTGAAGGAAGAAAAGGAGAGAAACAAGATTTAATAGATGAATGTAATAATTACATAGAAAAAGCTGAGGAGCAACTACAAAAAAGATTGCTAGAATTTTTTAGGATTGGTGAAATAGCTCAAGGAAATCTTTCACCTTTATACTATTATTGGACAAAAATCTATATAATGAAAGCCCGACTGTCTTTGTTCTTTCCTAATTTTTTAAAGGAAGAGTCAGTTCATCAATTATTTCCATCTCTTGTATCTTTTGGAAAAGCCAGAGTTTATTATTCACCCAGAGAAGGAGATTCTTACTTATGCGCTAAAGTCTCTTTATATCAAAGCTGGTGTTACTTAATCCAAGCTTATATAGGTGATCAATCACAAACATTTGATAAAAACACTTGTATTAAATGGGCAAAAAAATTAATCGATAATGGATTACTTAATTATCAAGAGGCAAGTCAAGAATGTTATCGAGATTATACAGATAATCTTTTTTTGGATGAGCAAAATTTAGTATCTACAATTAAAATTGCACGTCCCCCCTTTTTAAATTTAATTCCTCCAGACAATGAATCAAGTGATTCAAATGTTAAAAATGATGTTATTAAATCTGAATCAATAACAGGAAATGCAGACAATAAATCAAGTGATTCAACAGTTAAAATTTATAATATTAAATCTAAATTAATAAAAAGAAATTTCGTTCATCAATCAACAGAAGAACCGTCTAGAAAAAAAACTATAGATTTGTTTGGTCAGCATTCATCTCTATACTTTTTTGCATTAGGAATGCTTGAACTTTGTGATAATTATGATTCAGAAGAAGATGCTTCAACGCATCTGAAAGAATCTTTTAATTACTTTGTCTGTAGTTGGGCAATCGCTCAAGGATGTGCTATAGTTAAAACAGAGAAAACAACTTTAAAGATAGAGCGCAAGTCTGATTCATTGAAAATCGGGAACATTGCTATCGAAGACAATTTTAACGTCTCAGAGTTTAGGAGTATATTTTTTCATTGTATTAGTGAATGGATGGATTTAGCAAAAATTTTTATGGCAGTTTGCCAGAGTATTATTGCAAAAGAAAAAGATAATAATATTGATTTTAGTGTTGTCCGTGCTATCTTAGAAGAGGGAGGAGAAGATGTCTTTAGTGAAGTTCCTGAAAATTTTCGTAAACATGGAGTTGTCGATGAGCAAAAAGATTATAATCGGCATCTAAAGTCAGCATTTAAGAAAATCAAAAACTATCTCAATGGGTATATAGAAGAGTTTTCAGAAAAACATCAACATAAATCTCTCATCAAGCGTAGAGATGAGGTACTTCGAGCGATATTTATTCGTTTACGAGGAGGTTAATTTCTCGCTTCCATTGGACTCTTAGCCACCTCCCCGAACATTACTTCTCCTACGAATCAATCAAAGACAGAATCTCGCTGATAGGCCTGTTAGATGCTATCTCTGCTTTGGCAGTCGAAATCCAGTGACAAGAGACTGACTTACTTTTTTTCTGCCAGTATCCATTATTACCTTCGATTGCCCAATCGCCAGAGGGAATCGCTGACTATAGAGATTAATGATCTGTTATAATAAGGTTAGCGATCACTATACAGCCAAATCTTCAGACCCAATCTCTCGCCACAAATCGATAGGGACAATAGCAGCAATCATTTCGCCATTTTTATCGGATAAACATTGAATACTGGCTTGGTTCATTTTTCCCGAACTTTATTGTTTTATTAACTGATGCTCACAAGGCGATCGCTTTTTCTATTTTGTTTTCATAAAAAGCGATCGCTAAAAAGTGAGTTCTCGGTCGTTTGTCACACAATCCTGAAGATATAAATCAATTAGTTCCTGATAAGAAATTCCTTTTTCTTTTGCTTTTTTTTCAAAGAAATCAATGACATCAATCCTTAAAGGTAAAGTGACCTGCCGCTTGAGTTGTTGAGCAAAAGGATTAGGACGACTTTTCATATTAGCGAGATCATACTCTGATTTCATCAACAATAACCTCGATGAGGACAGTATAGTATTTTGTTTAAATTTAACGACTCAATTATAATACATACAATCAAATTAACGATAGTTTGCTCTTAAAAAATTTTTCTCTCTCACCTCAGAAAAACTGCGATCGCTCTTTCTATTCTATTTTGATAAAAAGCGATCGCCCCACAGTTTAAACTCAAAAAACCGCCATCGACAAAGAAGCGGCGAGTAGTAGTTCATTAGAACTACTCTGGATAGTTAGGCAGAGAATGATATTGAAAGATGCCAAAGATACTGCCGACACTGCCGACACTGAGAATACTGCCGACACTGCCAATACTAAGAATACTGCCGACGCTGCCAATACTGAGCATACTGCCGATACTAACCAGACTTAAAATGCTGCTGGCACTAGCGAGACTTAAAATACTGCCGGCACTGCCTAAACTCAAGATACAGCGATAACTAGCTTTGCTCAGATAATTAAGACCAGAAATCATTTTAAATCGGGGAAAGATTGGGGAATAGTTAGGGAAGTATTTTGCCAAACCTGTTGTAAACGCATAGCCGGCATAGTTAGATAAAGAATATCACCTTGATCGAGAGTGATTTCCAGTAATTGCCAACCGTGGATAGTTTGACCTTGTTTTTCTAGGTAAAGTGGCACAAAATCGGCATTCATCGCCGCTTCCTTGATAATTTGCCCCATAAAAGGATGATTCGGTGTGATTAATGTAGCCAAAGCAACCCAGAGGAGATCATCGGTCATGCCATTACCGAGAATTCTACCGCCCAAAGCGGCCGCGGCGAAGGAATAGGTGGCTAGATCCCGGGGACATAATACCGTATCAAAATCAAAAACCTCTTGAATCGATCGCCCGAATTGTTCCTGAGAGCAGCGTAAAACTAGATTAATTTTAGGAGCGATCGCTTTAGCAGTGAGGGCAATCTCCACATTAATCATATCCTCGTAAGTCACCACGATCAAAGATTCAGCGTTATTAATATTAGCCGTTTCTAGGGTAGCCACTAGACGCGCATCCTCGATGATAACGGGGATTCCCCAGGAGCGCACAGAATGCAAAAATCTATTATTGGGGTCCGATTCAATCACCACCACTTCACAGCCTTGCTCGTGTAATTGTCGCACAATGCGGGTGCCGATACCTCCTAAACCACAGATAATGTGATGATTGCGGACGGGAATGCGGGTAGCATCCCAAAACTGCTTAAAGCGACTACCGAGAATAAAATCGTTGAGGAGAGCATAACAGATACCGATAACCCCCGCACCGACAATCATCATGACCACGGTAAAAATTTTGATACTATCGGGGGTAGATTCGGCCACTTTTTCGTTACCTCCGGCGCCGGTAATCATCCCGACGGAGAAATAGAGGGAATCGACGAGGGAAATTTTTTGATTAACGCTGAGATAGGTAATGGTAGCAAGGGAAATCATCCCCAAGAGGGAAAGGGTGACAAGAATTACCGGTTGGACATAGTGCTGATAGGGACGGAGATTGAGTAGATTTCTCAGCCACTTTTGCAGTTTAAAACGCTGTTTTGCCTTAATTGTCGGTTTATTGCCGATAATGAGATGATCGCCAGTTTGGAGTTTTTTACCTAAAAGAACTGCGGAAACCAGATCGATTTCGTCGTGAGCGGGGAGATAATAGATTAACATCCGGGCCGGATCGTCCCAAAGTTCGTAGAGGGGTAATCCCCACCAAGGATGATTTTCCTCGATAATTATCTCTTGAATTGGCCAAAGGCGATCGAATAGCTGTAATTGACCGATAGCTTTATTACCAAGGGCAGCAAAGGAAAAGATCGGGGCTGCTAGGGAAGCAACGCTCATGCTAACGTGAGCAGGGAGGGTTTGATCGAGTCTTTCTCCCAAAGTTTCGTTAAATAGTCGGTTAACTATCCGAATTTTCGGGTTAATTATTCTTGCACGGGTGAGAATTTCTAGATTGAGTGCGTCGTTATCGATGGCCAAAACTAGGGTTTCTGCATCTGGAAGGCCAGCTTGCAGCAGAGTTTTAGGAGAGCAGGGATCGCCGATAATAATATCAGACTGGTATTCACAGACCATTTGGCGATCGCTAATCGCTACTACTGCCGCAGATTGTTGTTTGAGTAAACAAAAGATTTTATAACCCGTGCGACCTAATCCACAGACGATGATTTGCGGTTTCATTCATCGAGGGCGTTTTTTGCTGATTAACCTTTCATTTCTAGCGCAAAAACTAGGAAAAATCTGTAACTAAAGCTGCAATATTGCCAATTTTACCAATCAGGCTTTGAAGATGATAAAATAATCATCATCATTGATTGAATCACTTAAGCCTTGACTCGCTTTCTTTGGGATAAATTTAGTAAAGATTACCTCGAAACCTTTCTCTCTTCTTCCGGTGACGTGAAAACTAGCCTTGATGTGACGGCAGAAACTCAAGAAATTGATGTATATTTTCGACCGACTTCCCCAGAAATACCGCCCGAATTAGGCCTATTGGGCAAATTAGCTCAAACCCCTTGTCTATTGGAACCCTATCGCAATCCTGTCACGATTGAGGGAATTCTCGCTTGTTTATCTAAACTGTTGACTGTGCGGGAACAATTACAAAGAGAAGCTCACCGTCATCAACAACCCTTATTAGCAGAAAATATTCCTAGACTATGGATACTAACTC
>NZ_JAPZSR010000451.1:0-2766 GCF_027531875.1 Microcystis sp. LE19-84.1B
TGAAATGGGGCGAAAGTCTGTGGACTCTGTGTAAGACAGTACATGGTTTTTTAACTGTGGTATGCGACGGTGGTGGAAGCAGAAACTTAAATCGTGAGGTTTAGGAATCGCCGCACTTTTAGGGCGGCGAGGATGTCAAATAAGCTACTTTACCTTGAAGTTCGTCCACCCTGCATAACGAGCGCGAGTGCCAAGTTCTTCTTCAATGCGGAGCAACTGGTTGTATTTGGCTAACCGTTCGCCCCGACAGGGCGCACCTGTTTTTAGTTGGGCTGCACTTGTCGCAACGGACAAATCGGCAATAAAATCATCGGGAGTTTCCCCGGAGCGGTGGCTGATATAGATGGTATAACCACCGGAGCGCGCTGTTTTGATCGCTTCTAATGTTTCGGTGACAGACCCAATCTGATTAACTTTAATCAAAGAGGCATTGCCTACACCTTTGTTGATCGCTTCCTGAATAATTTTGGGATTGGTACAAAAGATGTCATCACCCACTAATTGAACACGATCGCCTAACCGCTCAGTCAATTCTTGCCAGCCTTCCCAGTCCTTTTCTCCCAGACCATCTTCTAAGGAGATAATCGGGTATTGGTCGATCCAGCTTTCCCATAGATCGATCATATCTGAGGAAGATTTGCGGCTCTTGTCAGATTTAAAAAATTCGTATTGCCCTCCTTCTCGCCATAGTTCACTGGTTGCTGGATCGAGAGCGATCGCCAATTCCTCGCCAGATTGGTATCCTGCCTTGTCAATTCCTTCTAGAATTAGCTCGATGGCTTCTACATTGGACTTGAGGTCAGGAGCAAAGCCGCCTTCATCGCCGACCCCGGTACTATAACCTTTTTGTTTCAAAATTGATTTCAGGGCGTGGTAAACCTCTGCCCCCATGCGCAACGCTTCAGCAAAGGTGGTAGCACCGACGGGAACTAGCTTGTATTCCTGAAAATCAACGCTGTTGTCGGCGTGAACTCCACCATTGAGAATGTTAAAGCAGGGAGTTGGCAGTAGAGTCGCCTCAGTGCTGCCGAGGTATTGATAAAGGGGTTGACCCTTAGAAATTGCTGCCGCCCTGGCAACCGCCATTGAAACTCCCAGAATGGCATTAGCGCCCAAGTTCGCCTTAAATTCAGTGCCGTCTAACTCTAGCATTTTCTGATCGACGGCACTTTGGTCAGTGGCATCCATTCCCTTGAGGGCAGCAGCGATCGCACCATTGACGTTGGCCACCGCTTTGAGAACGCCCTTGCCACCGTAGTGAGTAGGATCGCCATCCCGTAATTCCAGCGCTTCCCCACTCCCCGTAGATGCTCCAGAAGGTACTGCCGCTCGACCCTTGCTGTTGTCTGCCAAAATGACATCGACTTCAACCGTCGGATTGCCGCGAGAGTCGAGAATTTCTCGGGCATGAATGGTTTGAATGCTTGTGTTCATCGGTTTTACTCCTATTTGATTAGAATATTCAAGGGCATCTAGTCTGCCCCCAGAGAGACCCCCAGACAAAATAGCTCTGTGGGCTTTTGTCGCTTGTCATGGATTCGATGATTCTGATGCTACCCCATCAAAATAGGGTTGTCCAACAATCCAGGCACTTTCCTTATGTTATATACCAGTTTTATTATGTTAAGTTTAAGGACAACCATAGATTAAGACCGTTTGTTTGGCTAAACTCTTGCCATATTTGCTAGTGCAAAGGGACTTTATCCACGGGAGTTCCGTCCATCTCAAATAAAACGGGCGCAAAAGCGCAGTCGCTCTTCATGTTATTTTCCGAGAAAATGGGATTAATTCAGATCATTAAAACTCCCGGACTAGAGGCTGTCCATCTTGTAACTCTCCGACAATCACCAAGTCAGCCAGTCCCACGAATAAGCCATTGTTCAAGACTCCCGGAATGTTATTAATGGTTTTTTCCAGTTCTGCCAAATCATGAAGGGAATCAAATTGAAATTTTTTATTAATAAATATTTTACACAATTCATACCAGGTAAGCAAGAGGGCTACGCCACTACTACCAAATCATTACCAACTGACCCAACAGTGACCAAAAAAGACCGACAGAATCAGTAGGCCTTGCTGCGACCCAAGCCACCAAAGCCTTGTAGGGACTGAAAACAGTTGGTTTTCCGAGAAGCTGGTGATGGGATTTGAACCCGCGACCGGCTGATTACAAATCAGCTGCTCTACCACTGAGCTACACCAGCATTTTTGACCAACCTATTGTAACACAAATAGGGCTTGCTGAAAAAGTTTTTCCCGCGGGCAGGGTGTGGGGTTTTAAGCTAAGACGCATTTTAACCGTCTGTCCCCGTCGCTCATCGAAAATTTGGGTCTGAAACCCCGTCGTTCTAGGTTGGCTTTACTGTTCAATACTAGCGCATTTACACGATATATTCTAGAATGCGAGATATGGAAAAAGCCTATTCTTACTGATTTTACCCCACACCCGAACAAGAGTCGCTATTGCGGCGCACATTGGGCTGTGTAAGATTAGTTTACAACAAAGCTCTCCACGAACGAACACAAGCTTGGTACGAAAAGCAAGAAAGAGTAGGCTACGCCCAAACTTCTTCAATGCTAACCGATTGGAAAAAGCAAGAAGAATTAGAGTTTTTAAACGAAGTTAGCTGTGTACCTTTACAACAAGGGTTAAGACATTTACAAACAGCTTTCACTAACTTCTTTGCTGGTCGTACTAAGTATCCTAACTTTAAGAAAAAACATCAAGGAGGAAGTGCCGAATTTACCAAATCAGCCTTTAAATTT
>NZ_JAPZSR010000341.1:0-2226 GCF_027531875.1 Microcystis sp. LE19-84.1B
CAAAAATAGGGCTCTTCTGGTTTCTGTGTGGAAACGAGGTCTATACTGATAGAATATCCGCAAAATAGCCCTAAAAGTCTTGCCCGATAAGCATTTCACGATTCCATAAGCAAAAATTATCACACAAAGTCGAGAAGAGCCAAAATAGGAACTGATTATGTAAAATAAAGTAAAACACTCAGAAAAACAATGACTTACGAAAAAGTAAAAAATTTGAATCCAGAAGAGTTTAAACGCTTTTGTGGAGTATATCCTGAAACATTTAAGGATATGGTGAAAGTTCTGGCCGCCGAAAAAGTTCTGCCAAAAAAATCGGGAAGACCAAGTAAATTAAGTTGAGAAGACCAAATCTTGATGACCTTAGAGTATTTGCGGGAATATAGGACTTATTTCCATCTCGCAATTAACTGGGAGATTAATGAGACAACAGCCCTAGGAATCACTAGAAGGGTAGAAGGTATTCTCATGAAATCAGGATTATTTAATCTGCCAGGTAAAAAGACAGTTCAACAAGCCAATAGTGACCTAGAGGTAGTGGTAGTAGATGTAGCAGAGCCTGAGATAGAAAGACCTCAAAAGAAGCAGAAAGATTACTATAGCGGGAAACAGGGCTATCATACAATAAAATCTCAAGTTCTTGCGGCTCAAAAAACAGGAATGATAATCTGTACCGCTCATGGAAAGGGAAGAATACATGACTTTAACCTTTGGAAAAATAGTCAAATTGGGATAGATAAAAGTATTGAATGTTTAGCAGATAAGGGCTATCAAGGAATCCAAAAACAGCATGAAAATAGTAGGATTCCTGACAAAAAGAAGAAAAATCAAGAATTAAGTTCAGAAGAGAAAGAATTTAATCGCCAGTTATCAAGAGAAAGAATTATTATCGAACATATTCACAGAAGTCTGAAGATATTTAGAATTTTATCATCAAGATATAGGAATCGGAGACGGCGTTTTGGTCTGAGATTTAATTTAATCGCTGGCATTTACAACTATGAACTTGCTTTAGGCTATCATCAAGTAGCTGAATAAGACTTTTGCAGGAGGTCTCTTGACAATGGGCTAAGTTTCCAGCCAAAATAACCCAAAGATTTTCATTCTCCCAGATAAAGCCTAGTTCTAGCTCCAAATGCTAGGGCAAAACGTTGACACTTGCTCCCCTATCAATCAAACCTTACTCTGGACTGATGAAAAACATCGTCAGTGCAAGGCTATAACCAGTATTTTCCACCATTTTTTACTGTCTCTAAACTATCATGGAAAACTACAGGCCGCATCCCACTCAGGCATGAGTATAATTACTCATTGACGAAGTTGTGAGAAAATAGAAAGAAATACAAGGAAAAAAGCTATGCTAGGGATACCCCTGCAAGAAAAAGCCCAACTAGAGAAATATCTCCTGGAAACCGCCAAAATTCTCTGAAAATATACCGAACCAGAAAAGCTCAACGACTTCGAGAATAATGAAAAACTTTCTAGACTCAACCAACCGCGGGGAAAAAAATAATTTCCTCATCCCCCTTGCCTATACCCTAGGAATAGCCATCCCCTTTAGGTGGTGATTCGGTAGTAGTGATGGCGGCTTAATCCTTTGCTTTGCTGTGCATTGTAGTCATGGATAAAATACCAAAGGGTTCCCCAACGTGATTCTCCATTTTTTTTAGAGAAAGATAGACTGTCTCTCACCAGCCGAGAAATCCTTTGTCGAAAGGTATTATTTAATCTTTCAATAGGATTGGTTTGACCAGTTTCTTTTCCGACTGGTCGATGACGTTTACTAGGAATTACTGTCTTATAGGACTCCCAAAAGTCTGTGTAAGCAACTGCACATTGTCGGTAAACACCGGGTAAACTGGACCCAAAGTTTTTTGGCTGATTGACGACTCCTATCTCCGCGCATAGCAACCAATAATTTCTCTTGTCTTTCTATCAATTAACCGCCAAATATAGACCTTTATCGTCTTAGAAAAAACCAAAGACCACATCTCATCACATTCTATAACCAATTTACCTTTTGGTTTGTCCGAAACCTTTATTTGACCGGGGACAGCCGCCAGTTTATTGTTGACATAATTTTGTTACCATGACCAACTTACCCCTGTTACTCTAGCAATTCCTCGTAAGGAAATTCGTTCGAGCAAGAGTTTATCAATTAATTGTTTGGTTTCGTCAGAGACGGTTTTATTAGTGGGATTGATCACAAACGGTTGACCACATTCTTTA
>NZ_JAPZSR010000208.1:0-5380 GCF_027531875.1 Microcystis sp. LE19-84.1B
CATAATAAATATTGGCAGAGGATTAAATATTAGTTATTGTGACTAACTCTTTTGATTAGAAAAAGATAAACTTGAGAATCTTCGGTCAAATTTATTGACTCAAAATCAGCTATACTTAATTTAAATGAAACAGCCCTACCCCGATGTCGGGGGGGCCGGGGGGGGGTCGGGGGCCGGGGGGTTGGGGGTTGGGGGGTTGACAATTAGCCTATAAATGCCGTTGGTACGGAAGAAATTACCTCGAAATAGATAGATGGTTTCCTAGTTCTAAAAGGTGTAGTAATTGCGGGCATATTGTTGAAAAAATGCCGTTAAATGTTCGAGAGTGGGACTGTGGGACACACCATGACCGAGATATTAACGCTAGTAAAAACATTTTGGCCGCAGGGCCTGCGGTGTCAGTCCGGGTCGCGACTATAAGACCAGAACAGAGTAAATCTGTTAAGGCAGGTGCGGAACCCCGCAAGGGAAAGAAGCAGAAACCTAAATCGTGAGGTTTGGGAATCGCCGTCCGTTTTACGGCGGCGAGGATGTCAAGTTCACCCCGCTGCTTTCCCTCCCTAGTCCGCGCCAAGAAGACTAGGGAGCGATACACAGAGGTTCAATGAGTCAACAGGGATGACCAATAATCAGTTATCAGTGACCATTGACCGTTTAATAAGAGCCAGATTAATCCCCCTATTCCCAAAAGAATAGTCAAGACATAAAACTGTGATTGACCAGAAACATTATACTTTAAGGCGCTGCCGCTAAAAATCGTCACTAAACTGACTAAATTAACCAGACCATCAATAATATAACGATCGAGCCAAGCGGTAATTTTTGATAGGCTTCCCACCGCTAAAACCACGGTAAACTGATAGATGCGATCGAGATAGAAGTCATAAGCGAACAAATCTTGCAGGAATCGCAGGATTAACCCAGTCGGTCTGGCCCAAGCTCGTCTTAACTCTACCGTTAACCCGATAACTAGGCCAATTACTCCAGAGGCCATCAACAAGGGAAAACCCCAGACAATAGTAAAACTCTGGTTATTAAGGAGAGGATTGGTGAAAGATAGCCAAAAATCCCAACGTAGGGGAATAATCGGGGTCAATAAAGCGATTAAAATCAATGCTACCATAGGCAAAGCCATCGGCCAAGCCACTTCCGGGGTGCGATGGGTTTTACTTTGGGTTTGTCCCAAAAAGACTAAACGAAAGACCCGAGTAAGATTGATAATGCTAAGACAATTAACAAAGATTAAAACCGCTAATAACCACCAAGGAATCGCCCATTCGCCACTTAACCACTTTTTTAACGTCCAAAACATCCCTAGGGGCATTAAAACCGTCATCCCCGCGGAACCCCCTAGAAAAGCCGTGGTTGTAGCCGGCATTCTTGCCCAAATTCCCCCCATTTCCGTGATATTTTGGTTACTGGTGGTGAGAATTAATGCCCCTGCGCTCATAAATAATAAAGCTTTTGCGATCGCATGGGAGAATAAAATTAGTAAAGCGATATCCACATGACCTAATCCCACCGCAATAAAGACCAAACCGAGATAGGCACTGGTGGAGTGGCATAAAACCCGTTTAATATCAATTTGGGATAGGGCCATCAGAGAAGTCCCGATTGCCGTCATTGTCCCCAACACTATTAAAACATTGGCCGCGATCGGAGATAGGGTAAACACTGGCTGCAGCTTAATTAAAACATAGGCCCCGGCCGAAACCACGATCGAATTCCGCATGATTCCGGCTGGATTTGGTCCCTCCATCGCCTCATCTAGCCACAAATTCAGGGGAAATTGGGCGCATTTACCCGTTGGACCAGCAATAAGGGCTAATCCTAACAAAGTCGCCGTCAGAGGCGGTACAGGGTTATTTACTGCCCAATTTTCTAACTGAGAAAAACTCAATCCTTCTCCGTAACTGGACAGAGCCACCAAACCCATCAATAAAATAATATCGCCGACGCGCTTGGTTAAAAAGGCATCTCGGGCCGCGGTTACTACCAAAGGTTGGGCATACCAAAAACCGACGAGGAGATAGGTAGAGACCGTTAACATCTCTAGGAAAGCGTAACTGAACAGTAGGGAGTCACTCAGGGCAATTCCCCCCAAAGCTGCCTCAAAAAAGCCCATTAAGCCATAAAATCTTGCCAAAGACCAATCCTTTTCCATGTAGCCAAGGGCATAGATTTGGGCCAGGAGACTGATGAGGGTAATCAGTTCCAGCGTCCCCAAACTAACGGGAGAAAGTTCGATCGAAAGGGATAAACTAAGATCGGCCACTTTGACCCATTCAAAAGTCAGTTTAATCGTCTCTCGATGCCAAATTTGATTAAAAGCGATCGTTCCGTGTATTAACCCTAATACGGTCATCAATAGGTTAATATAAGCGGCCGGCCGCGGACCGGTGCGACTAATAATGCCTAAAGACCAAGGCAAGGTTAAAATCGAACCAATTAAGCCATAAATGGGAATTAACCAGCAAGTGTCAAGGAATAAATCTTTCATTCAGGGGATTAAATGTTAGGGTGTTGGGGTGTTGGGGTGTTGGGGTGTTGGGGTGTTAGGGTGTTGGGGTGTTGGGGTGTTGGGGTGTTAGGGTGTTGGGGTGTTGGGGTGTTAGGGTGTTATGGTGTTAGGGTGTTAGGGTGTTAGTTGAAATTCCCCATTTCCCCACTTCCTCACTTCCTCACTTCCCCACTTCCCCACTTCCCCACTTCCCCACTTCCCTGTTTTTGGCTACAAAAAACCAACACTCGATCGAGAAAGGATCGAGTTTAGTCAATTTAGGTATTTTACCGTTAATCCTGCGATCAGGCTAAATGCGCTGTAATAAAGATTTACCGTGGGAATCGGTGCTACAGGTGGCAAATAATTGATATTGACGACTCAGAGCGAGCGCTTGTTCGGTTTCCCGTTGACTCGGTAGCCAGGGTTTGGGATTGCCGTAGGCATAAAAAGCCTCAATACCATCAATACCCAATTCTACCGCCGCCGCTACTAAATCGGCCGCAGGACGATGGTAACGAAAGGGATGGGCCAGAACCACTAAAGCCCCCGCTTGCTGTAAACTGTTAATGACTCTAGAGGCCAAAGCGAAATCTCCTTCTGGTTTGGCTCTTTGCAGATAGGGAGTCAAAACGGTATGAGTAGGATCGAAACCATAGCCAAGAATATGCACTTCTGTGTCTAAGAGATTCGCCGTAATTTCTACCCCTGTCCAGAGATGGGGTAGAGAACCCTTTAAATGCCGATTTTCTAGCCAAATTTGGGCTTGTCGATAACCTTCGATCGAGTGATGATCGGTAATTGCCAATCCTTTTAGTCCGATGTCTAACGCTTGTCTCATCAAGTCTTGGGGACTCATTTGACCATCGGAGCAATGGGTGTGAAGATGGAAATTGTAATGGTGGGGACAACTATCATAGCCAATATTTGCCCACACCGCTTTCAGCGCGAGGGTATCTTGAGCTAGGGGTGGAATTGTAGCAGAAACGACCATGCAGTATTGAGGAACTTTCCCAAAGATTACAAATTGTTAACAATCAGCATAGCAAATACCCAAAAAAATTGGGTAGCTGCTGTCACCAGTAATACTAAATCCTGTTTCAAAGGTATGGGGAAGTGGGGAAGTAGGGAAGTGGGGAAATGGGGAAATGGGGGAATGGGGAATTTCAACTAAAACCCTAACACCCTAACACCCTAACACCCTAACACCCCACACCCCACACCCTGCCCCCAGGAAAAACTTTTTGCCGCAAACCCTAACTAGAAAAACTTTTAGTCTTGACATAATATTAGGTCGAGGTCTAATGATCTGCGTTTTAGCTTACCTGTGACCATAAATACTTCCTTGACCGCTTCAAATCACACAAGTCTTTAGATAAGGGCTGTACGATAACCGAAGTAGATTGCATTGTTGCGATTGCGTTATGCTTCTAGTAGTTGGGTAGGGTGCGTTAGGCAATCCCTTGTTTTTAGGGCAAAAATCAAGCTCTGAATATTGCCGTAACGCACCACAAAGAAAGGTTTTTGGTGAGTTACGCTAACGCACCCTACTGGGGAGCATCTCACTTTCTTTTCATTTCAATAACTTGACATTTCATCTGTCCAAGGTTATAAATATACTAGAGTGCGTAGTATCCGTACTTTGCCCTAATAAAAAGTAACAAACCACTTAAAATGATCACAAACATCTCTAAACGAGTAACTACCGGCGCTCTTGCCATCGCTGGCAGCGTTGCCGCTTTCGGCTTTGCCAATACTGCCCCCGTCCAGGCGCAGGCGCTTTGTCCTCTACCATTGGGACAACTGTTTTCTGGTTTCACGTCTGCTCCTTGCCGAGTGGGAGACAAGCTTTTCACATTCCTCGCCTCCAGTCCAACGTCTGGGGCTATAGATAACGGGGTTCTTCTCATAGATCAAATCTTGTCACCGACTATAGACAGACACACCTTCAACTACAGACCAACTCCCGCTCTGACCCAAGCCGGAGGTACTTTCATCATAGATTACACGGTCGAGATCCTTGATCCGGCGAAGATGTTCCAATATTTCAGTATTGGTTATGATGCAACTGGCGCAGGTAACTCGGGTATCTTTACGGAGAAGACGGTTTGGTCAGATAGTATCAATGGGTCGGCGTTAATCGGAACTTCGACGGCTACGACCGCGTCGGGTGCTTCTGGTGCCATGGTTCCAGTTCCGTCCGGTATCACGAAACTCTTCGTCAGAGACACTTACCAGGTCAATTCTCCCACCGGTTCCCTTAACAGTGTCACCAACGACTTCACACAAATGCCAAAAGTTAAAGTTCCCGAACCTTCTGCTATCCTCGGTATCTTAGCCGTTGCTGGTATTGGCGCTTTCTCTCGTCGCAAGAGCTAGTCACTGCCATTAAATCAAAAGCAAGCGTTAAGGTTAAGCTTAACGCCTTTTTTTGTGTCTAGACAGGGGGAAGTGGGGAGTCTGAGCATTTGTACTAAAATTTCCAATACGCATTTCAAATGCAAGTTTAACAATACCACTGATAACTGATCACTGATAACTGATCACTGATCACTGAGCAGCCATTCCGATGCCCTTTCACCTAGATCTAGGGCCAGACTAACCGCTTTACCGAGACGGGGACGCTCGCGGGTTTCGCGGATAAAAGCTTGAAATTGACTAAAACCACCCCATTCGTGGAGATAATTAGCGATCGCATTGAGATGTTCCAGATATTCAGACTCGGAGAGGGGAAAAGAAGCTTGTTCGAGATATTTCCACATTACCTGGACATGAACCTTATCTTTGATGCGTCGCAGCTGGATATCGTAGGAACGACCCCATTTTTCTAGTAATAATTGCTGTAAGTCCACACCCGTCATGGTTGCTATCGCTTCTCAG
>NZ_JAPZSR010000248.1:0-3158 GCF_027531875.1 Microcystis sp. LE19-84.1B
CTTGGCTGTCTATATTTTAACCAATAAATTGCTGTATTGCAAGCATAGTCAGCTTTTAAAGATAAATTATTGTTTTATTGGTCAGCAATAATTGTCTGTTTTTTCTTTAATTTTACATGACAAGTTCGGAAGAGCC
Organism: Microcystis sp. LE19-84.1B; assembly: GCF_027531875.1. Taxonomy (NCBI): domain Bacteria; kingdom Bacillati; phylum Cyanobacteriota; class Cyanophyceae; order Chroococcales; family Microcystaceae; genus Microcystis; species Microcystis sp. LE19-84.1B. Next base: position 137 of record NZ_JAPZSR010000248.1, read on the forward strand.
ATAAAAGTTTATGCTTAGAAAATTAATTACAGTCTTTTAAAAAGTTTCTTTATTTCGACAGTAGCTGTCAGTATATCTCGTAATTGTAGGGTTTAAAAATGCCTAATCTTAACCAATTAACAAAGCGAGAAAGTATGAGCAACCCTTCTCGCTTTATTATAACTAAACCAACACCTCCACAGCTTGCGGAACTACTGCCGTCTCAGTTGTGGTATTTTCCCCTAGGTAAATTCCCAAAGAACGGGCCGTTTTGACGATAAAACCATCAGGATCCACGGGATAGGCGCAGCGATTTTCTTGATGACATTTTTTGATAATTTTGATCACTGGTTTCAGGGGCAAACTACGCACTTGTCCCCCGCGCCAAATCACCACGCGATCGAGTTTTCCCTTTTCAATTAATTCTACGGCCTTAATGCCAAAAGCCGTGGCTAACAGTCGATCCATGGCCAAAGGAGGACGACTTCTTTGCAGGTGTCCCAAGGACATGGCCCGCACATCCATGGAATTGAGATAACAGAAGACGGGATCGGTAACGCATAAAGAGCGAGTTTTGTCAACTATTAATTTTTCTAAATAATCGGCAATATACTTCTCTTTTTGGTTATCTTCGTTTTTAACCCCCTCAGAAATGACAATGAGAGCGAATTGACGACCTTGAGCGCGTAATTCTGCCAAATGATCACAACAACCGTCGATGATTGCGGGAGTGAGAGCAGGGGTTAATTCGGGAATAAAAATCGCATCGGCACCCCCAGCAATCCCCGCATGAAGGGCTAAATGACCGGCATCTCTACCCATCACCTGCACAATCATCACCCTTTCGTGACTAGCGGCGGTAAAGGTGAGATCATACAAAGCTTGGGTGACGATATCGACGGCAGTGGTAAAACCGACGGCCCATTCCGTATAGGGAACGTCATTATCAATGGTTTTGGGAACCGCGATAATATTCCAATTGCCTTTCTGAGCGAGATCATAGATGATATCGATGCTCCCATCGCCCCCGACGACGATCAGGGCATCTAATCCTAGCATTTCGTATCCTTGCAGGATTTTCGTGGCAATTTCTGGGTTTTCGGGATGTCCTTTGCTCAAAGAACCCAAGACACTACCACTAAGAAACTGCAAAACGTCTAATCCTTTCAATATCCCAGGTAGGTTATAGCCATGGTGAGTCAGGATCAAATCTTGGGGGTGATATTTCCCCTCAGCAATCTGCATAAAACCGTCAGTCCCGTAGGGAATGCCGTACACATCCCAACCCTTTAGTTTTGATGCTTTTACCACGGCACGAATTACCGCGTTTAACCCCGGGCAATCACCACCACTGGTCAGAATACCGATTTTTTTGTTTTGATTCTCGTTCATGGTTATATCCTCCAGGATTTTTTTTGTCAGGAGTCGGATGGGTGTTGGGGTGTTGGGGTGTTGGGGTGTTGGGGTGTTAGGGTGTTGGGGTGTTGGGGTTGTAGGGTTTTGGGGTTTTAGGGTTGTAGGGTTTTAGGGTTTTAGGGTTTTAGGGTTTTGGGGTTTTAGTTGAAATTCTCCTATCTCCCCACTCCCCCATTTCCCCACTCCCCCATTTCCCCATTTCCCTATCTCCCCACTCCCCCATTTCCCCATTCCCCCATTTCCCCATTTCCCCATTCCCCCATTCCCACTCCCCACTTTTATTTGCTGGTGGTTTGAAAACGTTTCCAAACAGGTTCGTAACTTTGCAGAGCTTTCATATACTGTACCCGTTCAAAAGCACTCGGATCTGGGCAATTCATTTGACTCATACTGCCAATTAACTGCTCGATCGATTCATACTCATTTTCTTCCAACCAATGCAATAAACCCTGTTCGATCTTGGTAATTTCCTCCAAACCGTGGCGTAATAAAACACTAACTAACATAGTAGCTTTTGCCCCCACCATCATCATTTTGATCACGTCGATGGCGTTATGAATACCACTGGTAGCGGCAAAATCCGTCGCTACACGACCGTAAAGCATAGCAATCCAGCGCAGGGGTAAACGCATTGCTTGGGGATTACTGAGGATAATATTGGGGTGAACATCTAAGGTGTCTAAGTCGATATCCGGCTGATAGAAACGGTTAAATAATACCAACCCATCGGCCCCAGCTTCCGCTAATTGTTTAGCCATATTGGCCGTATTGCTAAAGTAGGGACTTAACTTCATCGAGACGGGAATTGATACCTCCGATTTGACAATTTTGAGGATATCAATATAGTTTTGTTCGACGTGATTTCCAGTTAATTCTAGGTCGTTGGGAACATAATAAATATTCAACTCCAAAGCATCAGCGCCCGCTTGTTGAATTTGAATGGCATACTCCAACCATCCCCCAGAGGTCTCACCGTTGAGACTGGCAATAATGGGAATATCGACCATTTCTTTGGCTTTGCGAATATGGTTGAGATATTCGTCGGAACCAACGTGAAAAACCTCCGGTTCGGGAAAATAAGTCAAAGCTTCCGCAAAACTCTCGGCTCCGTGGGTAAAATGATGGTGTAGAGCCAGTCTTTCCTGTTTAATCTGCTCCTCGAAAAAGGAGTGTAAAACCACGGCAGCGGCTCCAAAGTCTTCCATTCTCTTGATATTATCGATATCCTCGCTCAAGGGTGCGGCCGCACCGATGACTAGCGGCGATCGCAATTGCAAACCCATGTAGGTAGTGTGTAGATTCATCGAAAAACTGGGTCTAAAACCCCGCCCTTTAGCGATAGCGGAGGGCGGCTTTATATGAGTTAGTGAGAAACAATTAAACCGTTAGAACGACGAATTAACTGAATCTTACTAACAGCTATCTGTCCCAATCGTTGACCATTGGTATCGCTTACAGATAGCTTTTTTTCGGTATCTCCACTAACATAACCAATTCCTTTGGGAGAAGAAACTAAATCTCCTTTACGGAACCCATGTCTTGTGGTAGAGCCACCATATTTACGTCGTTTACCACCTTTGGAAAAAACCATCAGGTGAAGTTGACGACGACTAATAGGAGGACGTTT
>NZ_JAPZSR010000230.1:0-4157 GCF_027531875.1 Microcystis sp. LE19-84.1B
GCTACATCAAATGTTCCAAAAAAATATAGAAGAGCTAATGCAAATTAGCCGCTATCGGTTGAAGGATTACATCAAAGGACAAAGAGCTATATCGCTTGCCCTATCTACCTTCTAGCTCGCTTGTCCCCCTCTCAGCAATTAATCTTAAACCCTATTAGGGATTGAAACCGGTATCATCATAAATAAAGTCGTCCGTAGGTTCGTTGTTCCAATTAATCTTAAACCCTATTAGGGATTGAAACTCGTACATTTTTTTACTACTAGGTAATTTATTTTGTTTGCCGGTTCCAATTAATCTTAAACCCTATTAGGGATTGAAACTTGGTGGCAAAGCTTTAGTCAAGATTTTGAAAGCAGTTCCAATTAATCTTAAACCCTATTAGGGATTGAAACAGGGGTATCTCAGGATGATCGAGAAACCAATCCCAAGTTCCGTTCCAATTAATCTTAAACCCTATTAGGGATTGAAACATCCGGAATGCTCGGCTAACCCTCGCCCTAGATGGTTCCAATTAATCTTAAACCCTATTAGGGATTGAAACGGCATAATTCCGATAACAACTTGATCCGATGACCGATAGGGTTCCAATTAATCTTAAACCCTATTAGGGATTGAAACAGGGCTGTACGCCTAAAACTGTGGGTACTGATACCCTTGTTCCAATTAATCTTAAACCCTATTAGGGATTGAAACTTTTTAAGGGCTGGCCGTTGGATTGCGACTAACCCTGTTCCAATTAATCTTAAACCCTATTAGGGATTGAAACTTGCTTCTGTCAAAATTTACTCACGCAGGCGGATCTGAATTGTTCCAATTAATCTTAAACCCTATTAGGGATTGAAACTCCAGCGCGGTTGTTGCTTGGGCAGTTGGTCGGTTGTTCCAATTAATCTTAAACCCTATTAGGGATTGAAACTATAATCTATACAGTATAGACAGCAGTATAGAATAGTTCCAATTAATCTTAAACCCTATTAGGGATTGAAACCAAACTGAATTAATCCTCGGTATTTATTTCTTTCTCGTTCCAATTAATCTTAAACCCTATTAGGGATTGAAACCAAGTTTTAGCCAGTACCAAGTAATTAGCCCCAATGTTCCAATTAATCTTAAACCCTATTAGGGATTGAAACAGCAGTTTACGGATTGGATTAATGGCTTTTTTGGGGTTCCAATTAATCTTAAACCCTATTAGGGATTGAAACATTTTCGCGATCAAGAAATTCAGCGAGATATTCTTGTTCCAATTAATCTTAAACCCTATTAGGGATTGAAACAGGGGATCCCTTTTCCCACAATGTTGTTACAAATCGTTCTGTTCCAATTAATCTTAAACCCTATTAGGGATTGAAACTTATGGGATTTATCCCATCGGGCCACGGATACCTGTTCCAATTAATCTTAAACCCTATTAGGGATTGAAACAAAGAGAGCGCGGATCGAGCGCACCTATGGAATTAATGTTCCAATTAATCTTAAACCCTATTAGGGATTGAAACCTCGCACCGCCGGTGAGCGACATAGCTAAGTTTCAATGTTCCAATTAATCTTAAACCCTATTAGGGATTGAAACAATTCGCCTACCTGCGAAAAATACCGATCAAAAATACTTGTTCCAATTAATCTTAAACCCTATTAGGGATTGAAACAGAAAATAATGCAGTCTGATTTGTGGATACCATGTTCCAATTAATCTTAAACCCTATTAGGGATTGAAACATCAGATCGATGCCACTACACCACCACCCACCATGATCAAGGTTCCAATTAATCTTAAACCCTATTAGGGATTGAAACTTTTGATCTTTCCCGATTGATTCTATGGCATTCTCGTTCCAATTAATCTTAAACCCTATTAGGGATTGAAACATGTAATCTACATTGTGCGTGATTCGAAGCTCTGGACAGTTCCAATTAATCTTAAACCCTATTAGGGATTGAAACCAGTTTCAGGATGGGGAAAAGCTTTTAGAAGCTAAAGTTCCAATTAATCTTAAACCCTATTAGGGATTGAAACGTGATGATAAACCAGTTTGCTTCTAGAAATCTGCCGTTCCAATTAATCTTAAACCCTATTAGGGATTGAAACTATTTAAACTTATCTGAGATTCGCATCGATGGGGGTTCCAATTAATCTTAAACCCTATTAGGGATTGAAACCAATTGAAAAATTTGCATTATTTTCATGACAAAAAAGTTCCAATTAATCTTAAACCCTATTAGGGATTGAAACAGTTTTCACCGTAGGCGCTTCAAATAATCCAGAGATAAAATTCTGTTCCAATTAATCTTAAACCCTATTAGGGATTGAAACCTTTTGCTTTTGCCAATCGGCGATCATATTCCGCGTTCCAATTAATCTTAAACCCTATTAGGGATTGAAACCATCAAAATCGGGAGAAACGGCATAATTTATTACCGTGTTCCAATTAATCTTAAACCCTATTAGGGATTGAAACTTCGATCAACAGACTTACTATAGCCTAAAACTTTCTGTTCCAATTAATCTTAAACCCTATTAGGGATTGAAACGGACAAATTTAAGGCACTCCAAGCAGAGGCCAACAGTTCCAATTAATCTTAAACCCTATTAGGGATTGAAACTCTCTGTATGCAAGGTGCATACAGAGAAGTGCTTTGTTCCAATTAATCTTAAACCCTATTAGGGATTGAAACGGGCTTATCCTCAGAGGCTGTCCTAGACCAGCGTTCCAATTAATCTTAAACCCTATTAGGGATTGAAACTTTGTCAATTCGTTGGAACGGATGTCGGAAAAGCCAATTGTTCCAATTAATCTTAAACCCTATTAGGGATTGAAACAATTTTTGGCACTTGTCTGACCATTTTTAATGGCGTTCCAATTAATCTTAAACCCTATTAGGGATTGAAACATTAAAGAATTTTGTAATTGGCAATAAAGAAAAGTCCGTTCCAATTAATCTTAAACCCTATTAGGGATTGAAACAGCTGCTTTACCGTGTTCTCGCTGAGTCCTGTAATGTTCCAATTAATCTTAAACCCTATTAGGGATTGAAACGCGCCGGTAACTTTGCTTTTTCAAGGTAAAGCTTTGTTCCAATTAATCTTAAACCCTATTAGGGATTGAAACCCTCAAAGCTGGCGATATTTGCAATCAGATGAGCTAGTTCCAATTAATCTTAAACCCTATTAGGGATTGAAACTAAAACGCGACTTTGCAAAACTCTTTGACCGCCTGAGTTCCAATTAATCTTAAACCCTATTAGGGATTGAAACTAAATTATCTTTATCTGAGTTGATGTCGTTGCGAGAAAGTTATCGGTTCCAATTAATCTTAAACCCTATTAGGGATTGAAACCCTATTGACTTTACCGCGTCCTCGATCGCCGTCGGTTCCAATTAATCTTAAACCCTATTAGGGATTGAAACGGGGGGTACACAGAAGCCGAGCTAGTAGCAGCCCGGTTCCAATTAATCTTAAACCCTATTAGGGATTGAAACGGGGGCTTTAAAAATTGGTGATTATGAATTAAATCGTTCCAATTAATCTTAAACCCTATTAGGGATTGAAACGACATTTCTATTTTTGAAACTAATATTGCAGTTAGTTCCAATTAATCTTAAACCCTATTAGGGATTGAAACTCCCATAGAGAGGGTAAACCCTAACACTGCTTTTATGTTCCAATTAATCTTAAACCCTATTAGGGATTGAAACTAAGTTCGAACGTGATTCAGGTGGGAACCACGGCAGGTTCCAATTAATCTTAAACCCTATTAGGGATTGAAACTATTTACCGATGCCGTTGGTGATTACAAAAATTATGGTTCCAATTAATCTTAAACCCTATTAGGGATTGAAACTGAATCGGTATTTAATGCAATTATCGGGCCAGTAGGGTTCCAATTAATCTTAAACCCTATTAGGGATTGAAACTCTTTTTCCAATCGTCAATAGCTTTTTGAATGTCATCGTTCCAATTAATCTTAAACCCTATTAGGGATTGAAACGTATCTTGCGATTGCCAGTGAAATTGTTATTGAGATTAAAGTTCCAATTAATCTTAAACCCTATTAGGGATTGAAACGAAGTCTTGACACTGAGCGAAGTCGAACTCTTCGGGTTCCAATTAATCTTAAACCCTATTAGGGATTGAAACGAAGTCTTGACACTGAG
>NZ_JAPZSR010000484.1:0-3607 GCF_027531875.1 Microcystis sp. LE19-84.1B
AATCGCCAGTTTCTCCCAACGTCACCCACTTTTAGATGTATTTGCTCCAGGAATTTTAATCAGTGGCGCCAATGCAACTGGTGGGACAATTACCATGGGTGGCACATCTCAAGCCGTGCCTTACATTACTGGAATTGCTACACTTGGTCAACAGATTGCTCAAACCTATTTAGGACGGGAATTAACCTTAACTGAATTTCGTACCTTATTAGATACAACTAGCAACTTAATTATTGATGGGGATGACGAAAACGATAACGTTACCAATACAGGAATCAGTTATCCTCGCATCAATGCACTTGCTTTAGCAGAAAGCATACTCACCCTCAATGACAGTAATTCTGGCTCAGGTGTAGTTAACCCAGGTAATAACAATAATAATGGGTCTAACACAGTCACTAATACCGTCAGTTTAGTTCACAATGTCACCCTGACTGCGGGACAGATACTAACGGGAATTAACTTCGGAAATCAGCAACTTAATCAACCGCAAAATATTACTCTTGCGGTTTCTCCCGCAAGTGTGACAGAAGACGGAACAACTAATCTCGTTTACACCTTCACTCGTACTGGTGTAACAACTGATGCTTTGACAGTCAATTATACAGTCGGGGGGACAGCTACTTTTAACACAGATTACACTCAAACTGGTGCAGCAAGTTTTACAAGTACAACAGGAACAGTTACTTTCGCTGCTGGTTCATCAACTGCGACTGTCACAATAGACCCCACTGCTGATACAAATGTTGAAGATGATGAAACCGTTGTCTTAACCCTCGCTTCGGGGACAGGTTATGCAGCCGGTACGACTGAAGCAGTTGTGGGAATCATTACTAATACTGATACTGATACTGAAACTCCTAGTAATCAAGCTCCCACAGATTTAGCCTTAAGTGCCACTACAGTAAATGAAAATGTCCCTGTTAATACAGTAATTGGAACATTTTCCAGTACAGACCCCGATACTGGTAATACCTTTACCTATAGCTTAGTTGCAGGAACAGGAGATACAGATAATACAGCATTCTCGATTGTAGGGAATCAATTACAGATTAATAATTCCCCCGATTTTGAAACCAAGAATAGTTACAGTATTCGGGTAAAAACCACCGACCAAGGGGGACTAAGTTTTGAGAAAGTCCTAACGATTACTGTCAATGACCTCAATGAAACTCCTAGTAATCAAGATCCAAATGAAAATCCTAGTAATCAAGCTCCCACAAATTTAGCATTAAGTGCGACCACAGTAAATGAAAATGTCCCTGTTAATACAGTAATTGGAACATTTTCCAGTACAGACCCCGATAGTGGCAATATCTTTACCTATAGCTTAGTTGCAGGAACAGGAGATACAGATAACTCAGCATTCTCGATTGTAGGGAATCAATTACAGATTAATAATTCCCCCGATTTTGAAACCAAGAATAGTTACAGCATTCGGGTAAAAACCACCGACCAAGGGGGACTAAGTTTTGAGAAAAACTTGACAATTACTGTCAATGATGTTAATGAAACTCCTACTAATCAAGCTCCCACAGATTTAGTCTTAAGTGCCACTACAGTAAATGAAAATGTCCCTGTTAATACAGTGATAGGAACATTTTCCAGTACAGACCCCGATAGTGGTAATAGCTTTACCTATAGTTTAATAGCAGGGACAGGAGATACAGATAACTCAGCATTCTCGATTGTAGGGAATCAATTACAGATTAATAATTCCCCCGATTTTGAAACCAAGAATAGTTACAGTATTCGGGTAAAAACCACCGACCAAGGGGGACTAAGTTTTGAGAAAACCTTGACAATTACTGTCAATGATGTTAATGAAACTCCTACTAATCAAGCTCCCACAGCCCTAATTTTCCAAAATGCTGTCACCGAGTTAGCTGAAAATGTCGATGTCACCCCAGAATTGAAAGTCGCCGACCTCCTGATTGAAGATGATGGTTTAGGAACCAATAATCTCTTCCTCACGGGACGGGATAAGGAGCGCTTCTTAATTCAGAATTCGGCACTTTTCTATGTCGGTTTTACCCCTAATTTTGAAGCTCAAAACAGTTACGAAGTCACCGTCAATGTCGATGATCCAACCGTTGGTGTCACCCCCGATCTCACCCAAACCTTCACTTTAAACATCACCGATGTCAATGAAGCTCCCACAGCCCTAATTCTGGCCAATAGTACCAATGCGATCGCTGAAAATACCGATACCAGTCAAGGTGTCAAAGTTGCCGATATTCAGATTAGCGATGATGCCTTGGGGACAAATAGCCTTTCTTTGTTGGGCAATGATCAGAGCAGTTTCCAGATTCGTGGCCGGGAATTATTCTTCATCGGTAAGGCTGATTTTGAAGCCCAATCCCTCTATAATCTGACCGTGGCAGTGACGGACACCACCCTCAAACCGGCTCCCAATGCCACGCCAGACGCAACCGTTAATTTCACCCTAGGAATTACCAATCTACCCGACCAAGCCGTTAATCCCCAAACCATCCAATTTAATAATACGGGCAATGGACAAGGTTCTCTGGTTTTCAACTTTAGTAACTTGCCCGGTAGCATACAGGTCACAGCCATTGAGGAAGGACTTAGACAGACGGGAGCTTTCTTCAATAACGTTGTCGGTCTCTATCCAGTGGCCGATGATAACGGAGCCGTTTTTGACAGCCTCGATTTAGATGGAGATGGCAACGTGACAGAGTTAATTCAACCTGGTCAAGCGGGTTATGCGCGTACCGCCTTAAGTCAAGCGGTGAATAACTTCTTTTTGCGGGCCAGTGGGGAAGGGGCAAACCAAAGCACCACCGCCGCTGAATTTAACGAAGGGGATGTGTTGTTGGAAGGGGGGCGACGCTACGCACCCTTTGTCATTGCCAATGGCGGCAATCTGGGAGAAAGTCTGCAAGGGAGTATTCAGGCATTTTTGACCAAGAATCCCGATAACGTGGCGGCTACCCTAGAAAACTATAGGACCCATGAGGTGGCCTATTTCTCCTTTGGCTCGGCAAATCCCGATGGGGCGGAACATTTACGGTCAAGGGGGAATAATATCTTTGGCTTTGAGGATTTACCGGGGAACTTACCCAATATCAGCGATAACGACTTTAATGATGGGATTTTGGCGTTTAATTTTATTGCTTAATCGTCAGGAGCAGGTTTGACAAGCCATTTCCTCTGGGAGTTGCCGGTGGTTGTCTTTTTCTAACTGCGAATCACCGTCATTTGTCGCCCCACAGGACTCATTACCGTTTCTGATTAATGGTGGCATGGCTGGCTTCCAATCCAGCAATGATTTATTAATAAATATCACTGGATTTACCGGTACTTTACCAGCTTTAGGGAGCATGATAGTGGGTTATTTCTTTGTTTAATTAAGTAGGTGTAGGGTGCGTTAGGCGACTATCAATTCCGTCAAAAAACCAAAATTAACAATCCGCCGTAACGCACCACCTCTATTATTAAATTGGGTTCTTCGTTACTTGGTATGGTTCGATAGGGGGGCATAAATCGACTAAATCCTTATCTGGCAAGAGACTTAATTGATTAGTTCGCTCTAGAGCAAAAACAATTGACAAAAATCGCTAAATGCCTTTCTATATAAGGGTTC
>NZ_JAPZSR010000273.1:0-8887 GCF_027531875.1 Microcystis sp. LE19-84.1B
CATAAAAACAGTTTTAACTGTGCGGTTTGGACAAATTTCTTCAGAAATTGAAGAGATAATCGGCAAAATGACTAACCCTACTATCTTAGAAGAGCTACTAAAATTAGCAGCTACCGCTCATTCTCTCGCAGAATTTAAGCAGTCTTTGGCTAAAATCAATATCTAGAAAACGGGTTTCTTTGAGAAACTCTTTGAGAAACCCGGTTTCTTGTCTTTGAGAAACCGGGTTTCTGCGAGAACCTCTTTGAGAAACCCGCTTTCTTTGAGAAACCCGTTTTCTTGTTCCTTTGAGAAACCCGGTTTCTTGTATAAATGTTAATTTTTGTTACAGGTATCTTGAAAGATTCAGGATTCTTTGCGTAAAATAGCCGCAGTAATCTTTCTAGGTCAACGTCATGACTCCCACTCTTTTGCCGAGCCTTCCTGCTGTTGAAGATGTTTTGTTTAATTTCGCTCAATCTGATGGCTTGAGTCAAGCTAATCCGGTGAATAGTGCGAGAAATCAGGGTTTAACCGCTACCGTAGTTTTCCTCGATGCTGGTGTCACCGATTATCAAAGTCTCCAAGCTGGGGTAATTCCAGAAGTCGCCACGGTTATTCTCACTCCCAATCAAGACGGAATCGAACAAATCACCGCTTTTTTACAACAAAATCCCCAGATTACCACCATTCACCTGGTTTCCCATGGTGCGCCGGGATGCTTATATTTAGGGAATTGTCAACTTAATTTAACAAATATTTACGATTACCGCCAACAGTTACAGAATTGGGCAAAGATTAATCATATTCTACTGTACGGTTGTCAGGTCGCGGCGGGAGATGCCGGGACAGAGTTTATTAATAAATTGTCCCAAATTACCGGGGCGAAAATAGCGGCTTCCAGCAGACGGGTAGGAAATGCAGCCTTGGGAGGAAGTTGGGAGTTAGAGGTGAGTTTACCCGCGACAAAGGGAGAGAATCAAACCTTTATTGAAACCTTAGATTTGTCGGAGTTGCAGACATCTGGGGTTTTTCAGCCGGATATACTCAACACTTATCAGGGAGTATTTGCCCCTACGTTAGTAGGAAAATGGGATTTTTTAAGCTATGCCAATGCGGTAACAATAGTCGGTAACTATGCTTATGCAGTGGGGGACACCCTGGAGATTATTGATATTAGTAATCCCAGTAACCCGATTTTTAAGGGTAATTATAATACTTCTGGTGGTGGGGGTGTACAAATAGTCGGTAACTATGTCTATCTAGCTGATTGGGATTCAGGACTGCAAATCATCGACATCAGCAACCCGACAAACCCCACTCTCAAGGGTAATTATGATACTTCTGGCTATGCTGCGGGTGTACAAATAGTCGGTAACTATGCTTATGTAGCTGATAATACTTCAGGACTGCAAATCATCGACATCAGCAACCCAACAAACCCCACTCTCAAGGGTAATTATAATACTTCTGGCATTGCTACGGATGTACAAATAGTCGGTAACTATGCTTATGTAGCTGATTGGGATAAAGGACTACAAATCATCGACATCAGCAACCCGACAAATCCCACTTTCAAGGGTAATTATGATACTTCTGGCTGGGCTTATGGTGTACAAATAGTCAGTAACTATGCTTATGTAGCTGATTTGGATTCAGGACTGCAAATCATCGATATCAGCAACCCGACAAATCCCACTTTCAAGGGTAATTATAATACTTCTGGCGATGCTTTAGGTGTACAAGTAGTCGGAAACTATGCATATCTAGCTGATGGGGATTCAGGACTGCAAATCATCGACATCAGCAACCCGACAAACCCCACTCTCAAGGGTAATTATAATACTTCTGGCTATGCTTGGGATGTACAAATAGTCGGTAACTATGCTTATGTAGCTGATGGTACTCCAGGACTGCAAATCATCGACATCAGCAACCCGACAAACCCCACTTTCAAGGGTAATTATAATACTTCTGGCTATGCTTCGGATGTACAAATAGTCGGTAACTATGCTTATGTAGCTGATAAGAATTCAGGACTGCAAATCATCGACATCAGCAACCCAACAAATCCCACTCTCAAGGGTAATTATAATACTTCTGGCTGGGCTTTCGGTGTACAAATAGTCGGTAATTATGCTTATGTAGCTGATTCGGGTTCAGGACTGCAAATCATCGACATCAGCAACCCGACAAACCCCACTCTTGTGGGTAATTATGATACTTCTGGCTATGCTTATGGTGTACAAATAGTCGGTAACTATGCTTATGTAGCTGATGAAGGTTCAGGACTGCAAATCATCGACATCAGCAACCCGACAACCCCCACTCTCAAGGGTAATTATGATACTTCTGGCTATGCTAATGATGTACAAATAGTCGGTAAATATGCTTATGTAGCTGATGATATTGGTGGTTTAAATATTATTGATGTGAGTGAGTTTACCAATGCACAAACTGTTACTCTTTCTATTTCTCCCAGCAGTGTTAGTGAAGACGGGACAGCTAATATGGCCTATACCTTCACCCGTAGCGGAGTAACCACCGATGCTTTAACGGTTAACTATACAGTCGGGGGGACAGCGACATTTAGTACAGATTATACCCAAAGCGGTGCAGCAACTTTCACCAGTACCACTGGGACAGTGACTTTCGCTGCTAATGCTACCACTGCTAAAGTCACAATAGACCCCACTGCTGACACTATTGTTGAAAACAATGAAACCGTCGCTTTAACTCTTGCTGCGGGGACAGGTTATACAGTTGGGACCACCACTTCAGTGACGGGGACAATTACCAATGATGATACCAGTGTCACTCTTGCAGTTTCTCCCGCAAGCGTCACCGAAGACGGGACAACAAATCTGATTTATACCTTCACCCGTAGTGGATTAACCACTAATTCCTTAACCGTCAATTACACCCTCGGAGGGACAGCTACCCTTAATACCGACTACACTCGTACCGGGACTAATAATACAGTCACCTTCGCTGCTGGTTCATCCACTGCTACCGTCACAGTTGACCCCACTCCTGACACAATAGTAGAAAGTAACGAAACCGTCATTTTAACCCTCGCTGCCGGGACAGGTTATACAGTAGGGACGACCACTCCAGTGACGGGAACAATTACTAATGATGATACCAGTGTCACCCTAGCAGTTTCCCCCGCAAGTGTCACCGAAGACGGGACAACTAATCTGGTTTATACCTTCACCCGTAACGGAGTAACCACTAATCCCTTAACAGTCAACTACACCCTCGGAGGGACAGCGACTCTTAATACCGACTACACTCGTACAGGGACTACCAATACAGTCACCTTCGCTGCTGGTTCATCCACTGCTACCGTAACTGTTGACCCCACTGCTGACACAATAGTAGAAAGTAACGAAACTGTTATTTTAACCCTCGCTTCCGGGACAGGTTATACAGTCGGTACTCCTAACGCAGCCACGGGAACAATTACCAATGATGATACCAGTGTCACCCTTGCGGTTTCTCCTAGTAGTGTCACCGAAGACGGAACAACTAATCTGATTTATACCTTCACCCGTAACGGAGTAACCACTAATTCCTTAACCGTCAATTACACCTTGGGAGGGACAGCGACTCTTAATACCGACTACACTCGTACAGGGACTAACAATACAGTCACCTTCGCTGCTGGTTCATCCACTGCTACCGTAACTGTTGACCCCACTCCTGACACAATAGTTGAACCCGATGAAACCGTTATTTTAACCCTCGCTGCGGGGACAGGTTATACCGTAGGTACTCCCAACGCAGCCACGGGAACAATTACTAATGTCACCCTTCCCAGTGTTACTCTTGCGGTTTCTCCTAGTAGTGTTAGCGAAGATGGGACAAGCAATCTCATCTATATCTTCATTCGTACAGGAGATACAACTAATCCCTTAACTGTTAACTATACAGTTGACGGGACAGCAACCAATGGAAGCGATTACACTTCTATCCCCACCAGCGTCACCTTTGAGGCTAACTCTGCAATTGCGACCGTAATCGTTGACCCCACTGCTGACACCACAGTTGAACCCAACGAAACCGTTATTTTAACCCTCGCGACCGGGACAGGTTATACAGTAGGTACGACCACCGCAGTTACGGGGACAATTACCAATGATGATACCAGTGTCACCCTAGCAGTTTCCCCCGCAAGTGTCACCGAAGATGGGACAACCAATCTGATTTATACCTTCACCCGTAGTGGAGTAACCACTAATCCCTTAACCGTCAACTACAGTATTAGTGGGACAGCAACCAATGGAAGCGATTACACATCTATTCCCACCAGCGTCACCTTCGCTGCTAATGCTACCACTGCTACCGTAATCGTTGACCCCACTGCTGACACCACAGTTGAAAGTGATGAAACCGTTATTTTAACTCTTGCGACCGGGACAGGTTATACAATAGGTACTCCTGACGCAGTTATCGGGACAATTACCAATGATGATTTACCTAGTATCACTCTTGCTATCTCTCCCGCAAGCGTGACAGAAGACGGGACAAGCAATCTCATCTATACCTTCACCCGCACAGGAGATACAACTAATCCCTTAACGGTTAACTATACAGTTGACGGGACAGCAACCAATGGAAGCGATTACACTTCTATCCCCACCAGCGTCACCTTTGCTGCTAATTCAGCGACCGCGACGGTAACAGTTGACCCCACTGCTGATACTACAGTAGAAAGCGATGAGACTGTTATTTTAACCCTCGCGACCGGGACAGGTTATACAGTAGGGACCACCACTCCAGTGACGGGGACGATTAATAATGACGACTTTTCCCAACTATCCATCAATAATATTACCGTGGTCGAAGGCTTAGATAATAATGCCATCCTCACCGTCACAGTTGATAACCCCAACCCGCAACCAATTACCTTCAACTATACCACTGGACCCATTGATGCTACCGTCGATGTAGATTACACTAGCAAAACCGGAACTATCACCATTGCTGCTAATACTTCCACCGCTACTATTAGCATTCCCATCCTCAATGATAACCTCAACGAAGCCGATGAAATCTTCACCGTCACCCTCTCCAATCCGACTAATGCTACCATCAATCCCGAAGGAGGAATAGGAGAAGTTATTATTACTGATACTTGGCAAACCAGTCTCACTCGCACCTTACCCAACAATGTCGAAAACCTCAGACTAATTAGCAGTAATAATGTTAATGGTACAGGTAACGCCGGTAACAATAAAATCACTGGAAATAGTGGTATTAATCAAATCAATGGTGCTAACGGTGCTGATACTTTAACTGGTGGTTTAGGTGCAGATATCTTCATCTTTCAATTTGGTCAATCTACCATATCAACAAGCGATCGTATCACAGATTTTGCCATCAATAGTGATAAAATCGACTTATTAACTCAAGGTGGAACTGCCACGAGTGCGCCTAGTAGTTTCAGTCGTGCTGCTAATAGCACTGTCACCACTTTACAGAATTTAGTCAATCAAGTATTTACTGATGCCAATGGAGCGATTACCGGTAATCAAGGATTAGAGGTTAATAGTGCCGCCTTAGTGCAGGTAACAACCGGTGCAATAGCTGGAACCTACCTCGTTATTAATGATAGCGCGGCTGGCTTCCAATCCAGCAATGATTTATTAATAAATATCACCGGATTTACTGGCACTTTACCAGCTTTAGGGAACATTCCAGTGGGTAATTTCTTTATCTAAGCGTCTAAGCTCTCCTTCTAAGTCACCTAGAAAACGGGTTTCTTCAAGTATTTAGAAACCCGTTTTCTGTGCGTTAGGCAGCTACCAATTCCGTCAAAAAACCAAACAACTCAAATCACCTAGAAAACGGGTTTCTTCAAGAAACTATTTAGAAACCCGTTTTCTTTGAGAAACCCGTTTTCTTTCTATTTAGAAACCCGTTTTCTTTGAGAAACCCGTCTTCTGTGTTAAAAATTGTCAGCTACCACCGCCATTTATTAGTCACATATTTCTTAACATAAAGTTGGACAACAACTATGGTATAACTTGACAATAACTTGATATTATTATTACAATAGTCTCAAAAACAATGATCGAATTAAGTCCCGCCGCTGCTAGAGAAATTGAACGTTGGAGTCAAAGCCGTCGCCTGACTGGTTCCTATCTGCGTTTGGCAGTAAAAAATGGTGGTTGTTCGGGACTTCACTACCATCTCGAATTAACCGATATTGCGGCAGAAAACGATCGCTTTTATCAAAGTCAGGGTATTAATATTTTAGTCGATCCTGACAGCGATCGCTACCTACAAATTTTAAAATTAGACTATTCAGAGGATTTAATGGGTGGTGGTTTCCGTTTTACCAATGCCAACACCCAAAATACCTGCGGTTGTGGTCTTTCTTTTAGCGCTTAATTAACTGCTCCAAATAGCCAAGACAACTAAAAGCGCATTAACCAGATAAAAAGCTCCCACAATCTTGGTTTCCGTCCAACCACTTAATTCTAAATGATGATGAAAAGGAGCCATTTTTAATAATCTTTTGCCCTTGCCATCGGGTCCTTTTGTGGCTTTATAATAGATAACCTGAGCGATTACCGAAAGAGATTCCAGAAAGAACAGACCGCTAATTAAAAATAATCCCCAGAGATGTCCAGTAATTAAACCCACCGCAGCTAAAGCACCTCCCAAAGCGAGGGAACCCGTATCACCCATAAACACTTTAGCGGGGTTGCGGTTATGAAAAATGAAGCCTAGACAAGCACCACTAAAACAAGTGCAGAAAATCGCTAAATCTGGATGACTAGGAGCGATAATAATGGCTAAACCCAAAAAAGCGATCGCACCTGTTCCCCCCGCTAATCCATCCACCCCATCGGTGAGATTAGTGGCGTTACTTTCAGCCACAAGGACAAATGCCGCCAAAATCCAGAAGAAAAAGCCTAAAGGAATCACTAATCGACCCCAAAGGGTGATATCGGTACTCACCTGATTGACCAACATCCAGAGACAAAAAAGTACCGCCCCCGTTATCTGTAAAATTAACTTCATCCGGGGAGATAGGCCCTTATTCGACTTATAACGCAGAATTTGCCAATCATCTAACCAACCTATACCCATGTAAGCAAAAGTCAGCAAAGCAACCGCCACCACATTAGGAGTGAATTTAGACCAGATTAAAGCGAAAATAAGGGCTACTGGCACAAAAAAGCTGCCTCCCATCGTCGGGGTTCCTGCTTTCTTTAAATGAGCCTGGGGACCATCCTCGCGCATAATCTGACCCATTTTCAAGCGTCGCAGCACTGGGACTACTTGACAACCAAGACCACCACTGATTAATGTTGTGGCTATCAAAGGCAGTAACAGGGAATTAGTGGACTGAAAAAAAACTACTAACAGAAATAGTAATCCCGTTAGTAGAATCAGGAGATGGGTTCCAGTGGGTTTTTTAAAGATAGGGGCGGAAAAAATGTTAGCGTTCACGACTAAAGCGTCAGATAAGGGTAAAATTTGCCAAAGAAGACGGGATTAATCTTCATCTAAGACTAATTCATCCTCGTCGTCATCATAACCGATATCATCGACATCCATGAGTTCAGATAGTTCCACATCTTCTTCGAGAGTGAGATCCGGTTCAGCGACTTTATCCCGGGGAATCATGCGATTATTTTTTTCTAACCACTCGACAATGGAAGCGTCTTTTTTTAGGGGAATAACCGCGGCCGGTTCGTAGCGGGGTTCTTGACGAATAGAAGGATTAAGCATAATCACTCGACGATTAACAGCAATCATTTCGAGTTTACCATGTCTTTTAAGGCTCTGATAATCTCTTGATTGGCCGCGGGGAAAGTGTAATGATCTAGTTCCTCGATAGTTACCCAGCGGATTTCTTCACATTCGATCGCTCTTGCTTGGCCGCTGAGATAACGACAGTTATATACTTGCAGATTAACCCGAAAATGACTATAGGTGTGATCGATGGTGATTAAATGACTATCCACTGCGATTTCAATGCCAATTTCTTCTAATATCTCCCGTTTAATACATTCTTGTACCGTTTCATTGCCTTCGATTTTGCCGCCGGGGAATTCCCAAAAACCGCCCAGGAGTCCCTTGTCCAGACGGCGATCGATTAAAATTAAATCTCGATCGTCTCTAATTACGGCCACACCGATTTGTTTAGAAGCTAAAGAGTCTGTTTCGGGAATCATAGCGGTTATTGGCGCAAAAACAGCAAAAAATAGTTAAAAATTGACTGCGGAAAATTGAGTCAAAAGATGATATAATCGAGAATTGTACGATTAACGATTAACAATGACAGTCAGTTCCGAATCAAAGTTTATTTTAAAAGTATTGTGGTTAGATCAGAACGTAGCGATCGCTGTAGATCAGGTGGTCGGCAAAGGAACTAGCCCCCTCACCGCTTATTTTTTCTGGCCGCGCAATGATGCTTGGCAACAACTGCAAGAGGAGTTAGAAGCAAAACACTGGATTGATGAGTCCGATCGCGTTGATGTTCTCAACAAAGCCACAGAAGTAATTAATTTTTGGCAAGAGTTACGCAATCAAAGCCGACAAATCCCCATGGCCGATGCACAGTTAAAATTCCCTGAAGTTGTTTTTAGCGGTAGCAATTAATTTATAGCAGTTATCTTAATGGGGAGCGACAAAATCTCCAGTTTTAGGCAACGGAAAACAGGAAACTTTTTCACTGATAACTGATAACTGAAAAAGAATCGGGTAGGTTTAGATAAACCCGCCCGATTTTGCTTGAATTTAATTGGGGTTTGCTGAATAAATGTGAAATGTAGGCAAGGTAAGGGTTTTGTGGCTTTTCTGGCGAAACAGGTGCAAGATTTTGAGAGAATCGTGCTTCAAAACCTTGCGTCTTCATCGGCCCGCGTCCCGTAGGGGCGAAGCATTC
>NZ_JAPZSR010000401.1:0-4045 GCF_027531875.1 Microcystis sp. LE19-84.1B
GAACCCTTATATAGAAAGGCATTTAGCGATTTTTGTCAATTGTTTTTTATCTAGAGCGAACTAATCAATTAAGTCTCTTGCCAGATAAGGATTTAGTCGATTTATGCCCCCCTATCGAACCATAACAAGTAACGAAGAGCCCACAAATCTCTGGCGAAAATATCCGAGAAAAAGCTAAAAAATACGCAATTCAAGCGGTGGAGAAGGGAGCAATGGTTTTGTGCTTCCATGCAGACGCAGATGATAAAACAGATGAAAACGCATTTAAGGAAAGAATTAATCCGGCTTTTAATGCTATTAAATCAGACGAGCGAGACTTATGCAAAAATTTAGTTGCTATCGTTCCAATACAAATGACTGAAGCCTGGATATTAGCAGACAAAGAATTACTAAAAAAAGAATTGTGTACAAATAAAAGTGATAGTGAGTTAGCAATCGATAAAGAGCCAGAATCTTTTAGCAATCCGAAAGAAACGATTAAAAATGCCATCAATAAAGCCAGAGAAGGTATAACTAAACGGTATCGAAATAAACTAAAACTTGAGGATTTATATTCACCGCTTGGTACAAAAATCCCATTGTCGAAATTAGAATCCTTGTCTTCCTACAAAAAATTTGAAAAGGCAGTACGAGATATTTTTCCACAATTAACGAAAGTCAACAATATAGAGGATAATCCTGATCAAACGTGAATAGGACCTTGCTAATAGCATTTTTCTAAAGTAATGGCAGAGATGGTTAATTGCCTTCACCCCCAACCCTTCTCCCAAAAAGGGAGAAAGGAGTAGAATGTCTGCCACGAATAAAGAAAAATGGCATAAGGTGCGTTCCCTGTCGTCGATTAGTTGCTTAGTCGGATTTGCAGCAAGAAACGGCATTGCTGAATCAAGGCATGAATGGCAACTGTGCAGGTTCCCGTGCAAAAGTTAGTTTGGCTCTAGGTTTTAAAAATACCAGAAAAGAAGATTCATATCTCAAATCAGCAACGCCGATTCCTCTACACCTATTTTTTATACTAACTATTGATTAGGCGACTTACCATCTCTACCATTCCATATATGTTTAAATTTTTAATCTCTTCCTGAATTTGATCGATTGAACTTTGAGAATCATCACTACAGTAAGCCAATTGAACTTTCTTTCCCTGCGGATCGGTTAATACGGTTAATAGGGTGATCAAGTCTCGATCGCTCGACACCTGATAATCTATATAGATGCCTTTTCTATCTTTGGTGGGAGTGAATTTACATAAATAATAGTTATCCTGTTCACGTTTGTCCGATGCTTGTCTAGCCAACAAGTTTTCGATTAACAAACAATCGGATTCTTTATGTTGCTCGTCGTGAATATAATTTATTTTGCTTAAATCCGCTTTACTGTAAGTCTTGGAAACATAAGGATAAAGCTCCGCTTTCAAATTATACTGGATAGGTAAAATAATAAATCCTTTCTCCGCTTCCTCGTTGATCGCCTTTCGAGGAATATCGGCATTATAGGGAGTTAATAGGATAGCTTGTAATTTATATTTGAGTTTCCTGGTGACATGATCGGCAATTTCTTGTTTTAAAATATCTCTAAAAGTTGTAATTTGTTCGATACCTGTACTCGTGGAATTTTTATTAGTTCCCTTCATCTCGATAATCGTCAGCAGAAGTAAGCCATTCTGAATAAAAAGAGATAAATAATCAGGTCTTTTCTGATTTTGATCTCTAACGAGAGGATCCTCCCGACGATCAGTTTTAAATAAAATACAAACGGAATCTTTTTCTGGCTTGGTAATCCGAAAGCTGACACCGCTTTCGGGTGGAGCGATCCGATCGGGTACGGTACAGAAAATAAGCAGATTTTCTAAAAAGTTAAATTTTTGCCAATCGAGTTTATTCTTCTTCTGAGGAACATCCTTCTTCGGTTTCTTGGTTTTGTTGTCCTGCTTCATAAATTGCAAAAAACTTTTGTTGAATATCAACTGATACATCGCTGAGAGTATCCCAACGAATACCGTATTCAGGGTCGTGTAAAGAAAGTAATTGATTATTTTTCATTTCATAGGCGCTAACCTGTTCCATTTTAAGAAAAGCTCGGCTATCTTGCAGATAAAGCAATTTAGCTTGTTCGGCTAAAAGTTCTGGATTTTGGTGATTACCATTAACGATATTGTTAAGATGAGCCATCAAATAGGGGCTATGAGTCGTCAATAAAATTCTAACTCCTAAATTTACTAAAATCGCTAAAGATTCTAACAATTTTACCTGAGATTCTGGATGTAAGTTCATTTCAGGCTCATCGATCACCAGAAAATCCCCGGATTTTGCTCGATAGCGTAAATAGAGTAAAAGCGGGGCTAATTGTTTAATAGACGAGGAAGCATTATAAAGATCGATCTCTAAACTTCTTTTTACCGAAACTTTAATTTCTCTGCCTCCGAATTTAGTCTTTTTAAAGATTGTTTTATTGTTATTTTGAATATACTTTTCAATTTGATCGGCTAATTTTTGAAAATCATTTTTGTTTTTGGCAATGGGATCGGGCTTATTTTCTAGTTCTATGTCAGTTAAAAAATCTAAAAAATCCTCTACTGGTTGAGGATAGCGAATATCTCCCTGTTCTTTCAGTAACTCTAACTGTCTATCTCGATTAATACGTCTATTAATACGTCCTTGTGTCAATAGCTCTCTCTGATTCCCTTTAAGTAGCTTATATCTTCTATTGCCCAGCATTTTATAGGTATTTATAAAAGCGTTTCTTTCGGCGGGTAAAGGAAGTGCGTCGGAAAATGAAAATTTTACAACAGCAGCAACAAAATTAAGAAAAACTATGTCTTTATAATTATTAATTTTATCTTCTTTTTCTTGATAAAATAAAATCTCATTATTGTTCTCGCTTCGCTCGATTTTCTTGATTCCAAGTGAAGCTAATGACCCGCGATATTCAATTGTATCCGCTAAAACTTTTTCTATAGCTGTTTTAATATCATCTTCGGAAATTTCGATACTGAATTTCGTTTTTTCAAAAATCTTGCCGCTAGAATCTTGGAAAAAAGATTGTAGTTTTATCCCGCTAAATTCAGATGCGGACTTTTGAACAATTTCGGATATAACATCATAAAAATGTCGGTCTATTTTTAAAGACCAATGATCGGCTTGATTTGTAAATTCTATTTTTTCTAAAATTTCACTAGAAAAATAAAAGCCGTCAAGCTGATTAATCCATAACCCATAAATCGAGTAGGCGATATAAGTTTTATTAGAATTATTCGGGCCAATAATAACGGTTAGAGGCCGAAGATCCACTTCTGCCTCTTTAATACTACCTAAATTCAAGAGTTTGATTTTCATCATAAAAACGAACACTCCGAATACAGACCCTTATTTTACCCGATTCGTACTCGCTTGCGCCGATTCTTTAGTTTTATCTTCAAACGCAACCATGATCGAGAAACGAATAGCGATCGCTTTCTGAGAAAAGATCGATCGCCAACCGACAATCCACAACGCTGTCATTACCTTTCTAAAGCAACAAGCTAGTGGTTAGCTGATAACTGAAAGCTCCTTAAATATCTAACCTTTGGTAGATGCTATTAAGATGATTTAGGTGCTGCTGGGGATCAAAGCAACTTTCGATCTCGTCGGGGGATAAAATGCCGGTAACTCGCTCATCTTGGCTGATAAAAGCTTTAAAATTGCCGTTATCGGTGTTCCAAGCGCGATGGGCGTTTTCTTGGACGATTTTATAGGCAGATTCTAGGCTAATTCCCTTACTCACCAAAGTTAAAAGAACTCTTTGACTGAAAATCACGCCACCATAGACATTCATCGGAAATTTTGGGTCTGAAACCCCGCCGTTCTAGGTTGGCTTTACGTTAGAATTAAAAGGCCAGTCTCGAAAACCAAGTGGACGACGCAGCACCTTGAAAACTCGGCTTAGGGGGTTCCGACCAGAAAAGCTTGGCCGGGTAAAAAGTCGCGCGCAACAAGTACAAGAAGCTATAGGCGGTCAACGTACCGTGGGACACACGGAATCGGGCTTCTGAAATGGGGCGAAAGTC
>NZ_JAPZSR010000431.1:0-2069 GCF_027531875.1 Microcystis sp. LE19-84.1B
CCGTCTTTGGGAAGAAAAGACACCACAATTTTTCCATCATCCCGGTTTATTACCCTTTGCCGTCCTCAGCAATACCGATGACCCTGAACAGGTGTTAAGTCAGGTGTCCCGTTCTCTAGAAACTATCTCCCAAAAACAGGTACAAAGCAATCTCGCTGCCGCTACCAGCATTCTCGCCGGGTTAGTATTAAATCGAGAGACGATTAAAAAAATTCTTCGGAGTGAGATTATGAGAGAATCCGTCATCTATCAAGATATTTTAGAGGAAGGCGAGGAAAAGGGACTACAAAAAGGACGACAAGAAGGACGACAAGAAGGACGACAAGAAGGACGACAAGAAGGATTGCAAGAAGGCAAAGAGGAAAAAGCTCGACAAATTGCCCTAAAAATGCTATCTGCTGGTTTTTCTATCCCAGAAATCGCCCAATTTACTGACTTATCCCCCGACGCAATCGAGGAATTACAAAGGCAGCAGGACAATTAAAGCTTTTAACCGCAAAGGGTGGGGAATTAGGGAAATTTTAACTCATCTCCCCACTCCACACCGATTAACCACGTTTAGCGAGGCGACGCACCACTAAACCGCCCCCTAGTATGCCTAATCCGATAATACTAGAAGGTTCGGGCGTTCTGAATACCTGTACGCGATTGTTGTCCATATCGGCTACATAGATATTACCACGGCTACCGACAGCGATACCGTAGGGGAAACTGAACTCACCGTCCCCAGTACCATAGCTACCGAAAGTGGACTGGAAGGCACCACGGTCGTTGAATACCTGTACGCGATCGTTGAACGCATCGGCTACATAGATATTACCGCTGCTATCGACAGCGATACCGTAGGGGCTTTCGAACTCACCGTCCCCCGAACCTTGGCTACCGAAAGTGAACTGGAAGTCACCATCAGAGTTGAATTTCTGTATCCGATTGTTGAACGTATCGGCTACATAGATATTACCACTGCTATCGACAGCGATACCGTAGGAGCTATTGAACTCACCGTCCCCCGAACCTTGGCTACCGAAAGTGAACTGGAAGTCACCACTGGGGTCGAATACCTGTACGCGATAGTTGGCCGTATCGGCTACATAGATATTACCACCGCTACCGACGGCGATACCGTAGGGGCTCTTGAACTGACCGTCCGCCGAACCAGTGCTACCGAAAGTGGACTGGAAGACACCACTGGGGTCGAATACCTGTACCCGATTGTTATCCGTATCGGCTACATAGATATCACCACCTCTACCGACGGCGATACCGTAGGGGCTCTTGAACTGACCGTCCCCCGTACCATTGGTACCGAAAGTGGACTGGAAGACACCACTGGGGTTGAATTTCTGTATCCGATAGTTGAACGTATCGGCTACATAGATATTACCACCGCTATCGACAGCGATACCGGAGGGGGTATTAAACTGACCGTTCCCCGAACCGGAGCTACCGAAAGCGAAAGAAAAAGAAAAACTGGCCGCAGTGGCACTGGTGGCGATACTAATACATCCGATCGCAGTGGCCGTGACTAGGGAAAAGGATTTCAGCAGAGCCTTTGATAAGCTACGCTTCTCCCGCCCCCCATGATTGATAACTTTAGATAGGGACATAAAGCTTCAGAAAATCTGCTACCAGTGTACCCTTTCCTCTAGTAATTGTCAAGAAATTTCTGGGAAGATGTGACAAATTTGCCCCTATCTATGGGATTAAGTAGCTGGTTATAATTAAATTAAAAATGGATTTTAGGTTCGATCCCCCCTGCCCCCCTTGATAAGGGGGGTGCCGATCCCCCCTTAGTCCCCCCTTAATCCCCCCTTATTAAGGGGGGCATCTGATAATTTTTAACGACTACCTACTTAGTTCAGGGTTAGAACTGAATTTTGCCGATAATGTATTCTGCACTACGATTCGCCTCGGCAACAGTTACGGCGAATACAGGATGTCAACACCGGCGATCGAGGGTATCCTAGGAGAAACGGAAAGTAATCCCTGACAATGTTTGATAATATTTGTAAATTTATTGCCGAAAACTTCTCCGATGATCTAGCCACTTGGTTATTGGGTTCTCCCCT